>CBFGVZ010000025.1:0-26280 GCA_965652315.1 uncultured Saprospiraceae bacterium
AACAAAAAGCCGCAAACCTGTCGTTGCGAGGGAATTGCTTTTCCCATTCATCATCATCACGTCGTTGTTTTTTATGTGGGGAATTGCGAATGACCTGACCAATCCCCTGGTGTCCGCCTTCAAAAAGGTTATGCCGGAATTATCTAATTTTGAAGCTGCACTTGTGCAACTTGCTTTTTACGGTGGCTATGCAACCATGGCCATTCCGGCTGCCCTTTTTATTCGGAGATTTAATTACAAAAAAGGCATCATACTTGGGCTGGTTTTATATGCTCTGGGGGCCTTCCTGTTTTATCCTGCCGCCCGCTATGAAGAATTTACCTTTTTCCTGATCTCACTTTATGTACTGACATTCGGTCTGGCTTTCCTGGAAACTACGGCCAATCCATTTATCCTATCCATGGGAGAAGAGAAAACCGCCACCCAAAGGCTCAACCTTGCACAAGCTTTCAACCCAATGGGCTCTTTGCTGGGCATGCTGGCAGCACAGGTTTTCATCATCGATTCGCTCCGCTCGGATGACTATACATTAAAGGCATATCAGGCACTGGATGCACTGGAAAAAGCAGAGATCCGTGAAAATGACCTCAATATCATCAGCGGCCCCTATATCGTATTGGGCATCCTGGTCCTGGTCATTCTGGCCATTATCGTTTTTACCAAATTTCCGCCCGTAGGTGAAGAACACGGAAAAATGTCATTTCGCGAATCCTTCTCGCTGTTACGCAGGAATAAAAAGTACTACGAAGGGGTTATCGCTCAGGGGTTTTACGTAGGTGCTCAGATTATGTGCTGGACCTTCATTTTCCAATACGTTGATAATATGAATACTTCCCGGCCGCAGGATGAACAACTGACGGCTACCTGGTACAATATGGCTGCGATGATTTCTTTTCTCACAGGACGTTGGATCTGCACCTGGCTTATGAAATACGTGAATGGTACCCGATTGATGATGTATTTTGCCATCGGCGGGGTCCTCGCATGCGCGGGCGCAATACTCCTTCCGGGCATGGCCGGGTTATACTCTCTAGTAGCCATCAGCATATTTATGTCGCTAATGTTCCCAACCATTTACGGTATCGCGCTGAAGGGTATGGGCGATGAAAGCAAACTGGGTTCTGCCGGTCTCGTTATGGCCATCGTCGGTGGTGCGCTGATGCCTCCGCTACAAGGATCGATCCTCGATTGGGGTGGACCGGGTTTCTCTGACGTCGCCATACTGGGCTTTATTCCCGAAGTAAAATTTTCCTTTATCCTGCCGCTGATTTGCCTGGCGGTGGTCGGGATCTACAGCTACCGCTCCCTGGATACATAATGCTGCTATGGCACAAGGTCGGGGAAAAATCATATATTTATCACGTAAGATTCTGATACCGATATTTAGGAGATCATGATAAATAGTAATGCAATGGCGAAATTCTGGAGAATCCTTGTAATTCTAATAGCGCTCGTATGGCCCGCAACCGACGTTTTCACTCAACCCCTGCGGGTAAGCGACAATCATCGGTTCCTGGTATACGAGGATGGTCGCCCCTTTTTTTGGTTGGCGGACACAGCCTGGGAATTGTTTCATCGTCTGAACCGGGAGGAAGTTACTGAATATCTGAAAAAACGTAAAAGCCAGGGGTTCAACGTCATCCAGGCTGTGGCACTGGCCGAGCTCGATGGTCTCCACACACCCAACTCATACGGCGAAATACCCCTGATCAACGACGACCCTACGACACCCAATGAGGCCTATTTTGAACACGTAGATTTTGTCATCGATAAAGCTGGCGAACTGGGTATGTACATCGGGCTGTTGCCCACCTGGGGTGATAAATTATACAAAGCCGGTTGGGGGATCGGGCCAGAAATTTTCAATGCGGAAAATGCGAGGACTTATGGCCGTTGGATCGGTGATCGGTATAAAGACCGTGAAAATGTAATCTGGATTATTGGTGGTGATCGTACCCCCCGCGATAACAGCCAGGATGTGGCTATTTGGCGGAGTATGGCTGAGGGAGTGGCAGAAGGATGTGGAGGAAATGACAAGGCCCTGATGACTTTTCATCCGCAACCCAAAGATCCGGGCGGTTCATCCACCTGGTTTCACAATGATGCATGGCTGGATTTCAACATGCATCAGACTGGCCACTGTCCTAAACAAACTTACCTCAATATCCGGCACGATTACGGATTGACCCCGGTCAAACCGGTACTGGATGGCGAACCTATGTATGAAGACCACCCGATTTGCTTCAATGCCCCGGAAAACGGATACAGCATTGCTCGTGATATTCGCCGGATTCTCTACTGGAATGTGTTCGCCGGCGCCTGTGGCCAAACCTATGGCTGCCATGACATCTGGCAAATACACAAACAGGGTGAAAAGGGCATCAATAGCCCCCTGAGGCCCTGGCAGAAGGCACTCGATTTGCCGATGGCTACACAAGTCAGGCATTTGAAAAATCTAATGCTGTCCAGACCATACCTCAGCCGTATTCCGGATCAGAGCATGGTGGTCGATGAACAACAGGATGATGAAGAATATGTTATAGCCACGCGGGATGAAAATGGGCAGTATGCCATGATTTATTTTCCGACAGGAAAGGAGATCCGGCTGAACCTTGAAAACCTAAATGGTGAAAAGTTTGATTCCTGGTGGTACGATACACGTACCGGTTCGGCTTTAAAAGGGGACCAACTTAAAAAATCAAACGCGATTTCTGTCACTCCACCTTCCAGTGGCATAGGCAACGACTGGGTGTTGGTAATTGATGCCCGCCAATCCGATTTCCATGCCCCCGGCACACCTTTGAATCCGTAATAATTGACACAAATTTCGGCAGTTAATAAATGATACCCAAAAACCACTATTGCTTTAAAACGAAATCTCTACCGGAAGATGATCCGGACAGGATTTACCATGACACCATGTACGGTTTCCCTTGTGAAGACGATGATCTGTTGTTCGAACGACTGATCCTGGAGATCAATCAGGCCGGTCTCAACTGGTCTCTGATTATGCGTAAACTGGACAATTTCAGGGATGCCTTCCATGGATTTGAGGTAACCAAAGTGGCCCGATACACCGAAAGGGACGTCGAAAGATTGCTCGCAAATCCGGGGATCATACGCCACAAACTCAAAATTAACGCGACGGTTTACAATGCCGGAAAAATCATGGAACTCAAGGCCGGTCACGGTTCCTTTCACGCCTGGTTGGAGGCATACCATCCATTGGAACTGGAAGACTGGACGAAATTGTTTCGCAGGCAATTCAAATTCATGGGGCCAGAAATCGTGAAGGAATTCCTGATGAGTACGGGATACCTGCCGGGCGCCCATCATGAGGAATGTATCGTGTACCCTGAAACCCTCCGGCATCAACCAGCCTGGGTGAGATAAGCATGAAATTTGAAGTTATTGGAAAAATATCCAGACAGCGATTATTCAAGTTGAAGATCAAACACTAAATCAAAATATCCCGGCACTGGGATTTCTCCAGGATAAATCACCATCACGCCATTATTGGCTTCATCGGTTATTTACGCTGAAAAATCAACACCGCGCGAATCCAGTATCACTGATTAACTTCCGTCGAAATCAAAACCGAGAAGATCGATACACCTACACCTGACCATTATCCTTCCCAATTCTAATCACGGAAAAAGAACAAAAAAACAGATCAACTTTCTCATTTCCCGGAAATCCTGAAATTACTGCTCTGTGTAATGATAGGACAGCCCGCCATCCACCGTGAAAGTGGCCCCGGTCACATATGAAGCTTCATCACTGGCCAGAAATGCAACCACGGCTGCCACTTCTTCCACCGAACCCATGCGTCCCAGAGAAATATTGGTGAGCAGTTCTGCTTTCAATTCAGGATTCTCGTCCAGTGCATCGTTGATATCAGTGGTGATGGCTCCGGGTGCTACATTGTTCACACGGATACCAAAGGGTGCCAGTTCCACGGCCAGGTTTCGGGTCATCATCAGCACACCACCCTTACTCATGGCATAAGAACCAAAATTGGGGAACGGAATGATTTCATGTACCGAACTGTTGTTCACGATCACGCCTTTGATATCATGCTCCACGGCGTACCGTACAAATGCCTGTGCCGCAAAATAATATCCTTTCATATTGACTGAGATGACTTTATCAAAATCCTTCTCCTTCACGTCCAGGAACGGGCTGTGGATCTGGATTCCGGCGTTGTTCACCAGAATATCAACCCGTCCGAAATGTGCTACCGAACGGTCGATCAAATGGTCTATTTCGTCTGTCTTGCTCATATCCGCCTGGATAAATACTGCCTCACCCCCTGAACTAGTAATTTCAGCCAGAATATCGGTTGTATCTTCGTGTTCCCGATATGAATTGATCACCACATTGGCGCCTTCCGAGGCCAGCCTTCGGGCTATTCCTTTTCCGATGCCACTAGTACTTCCAGTTATGATTGCCGTTTTTCCTTTGAATCGTTCCATGTGTGTATAATTAATAATTCAGATCAATATAGTAATAATAACGGAGCCTGCTATACGACAAAGTATAAAAGTATACAGGTGTATTAATCTAACTCTGGCAGCACCCGCGCTTAGTTTCATCAGACGATAGAATTGCCGGCTACAACAAAAAAAAAAGTTGTACGATAAGCTACCGTACAACTTTTAAAATGCGTCATTCATTTCTCTTTATCCCAGATGAGAACGGATCATCCAGGCCATTTCTTCATGCTGCTGAAGCAGACCGGTCAGGTAATCCGCCGAACCCGTATCCTTGTAGGTTTCTTCAAAATGCGGAATGTTTTCACGGAGTAGCCTGATGATGGATTCATGGTCATCCAAAAGGTGAGCCAATTGTTTTTTGGGATCAGAAGTGGTTTGCTGTTCTACCAGATTGGTAATCTTCAGATAATCTTCCAGCCGCCCCAGACTGAAGTGGCCAATTTTGCGAACACGCTCTGCCAGTGCATCGATAACTTCTGCCAATTCGGTGTATTGCTCTTCGTAGAATTCATGCATTTCTGTAAAATTCATGCTCTCTACATTCCAGTGATAATTCCGGGTTTTGGTGTACAGGACAAACTCATCTGCAAGCAACGTATTCAATTTTTCAGCCGCTTCCTGTTTATGATCCTGACTGATTCCAATGTTCGTTTTCATATTTCGTACAATTTAGGTTGGTTTAAAATACTATATATAAAACAGCTCGAAAAGGCTTTTGTTTCATAAATTCAGTTGAAATATGTATGATTTCGTACTATCGAACCACTTTCAAGCTAAATCAACACCAGAATTCCAGTCTCCCAGTAAATATAAAACCCGGGATTATATTTTCATCATTTTTTTCACAATGAGATTGGGTCCGGATCACTAAGAGATTTGAAGTCGCTTCATATGTTCTATGATTTCCGGAGAATGGCTGACCACGTAAAACGGAAGGTCTTTGTGTGAGGCAAACAATTCCCGGATCCTGAGATTGGATTCCTTTTTCCGACCTTCCCGGATAAAAATAGCAAGGATACGGTCCGGGTATTTAATGTATTTTTCCAGGTAAATATCCGCATCCTTTTCAGTAGCATCACCGATAAGGATAAATGGCAAATTCGGATAAAAATCCAGCAACTGATCGATGGTATTGCTTTTATGCTGACGAAAATTGTCCAATTGCTTACCGAAGAACGCTCCATAATCCCGCAGCTTGATCGGTCCTCTGGGCATCTGATGAATATGTAAAAACTCTTCCAGCACCTCATAAAGACTCCAGGGACTGTTGGACACATAAAAGGTAGGATTGATATGACGACCTATGGAGTCGTGGGCCAGAAAATTCAAGGCATCGCTGATACCATCAAAAGGCTTGCGCTGATAGACGTTCTGGAACAGGGTCACGTATATCATTTGCAATTTGAGCCAGGATCCCACATGTGATTTCAATATCGTATCGTCGATATCGCTGATTACTCCGTATCTGGTCTCCGTACCGGGCCACATGATCTCGATGGGGCTCCGGATAAGCTTTTCGGATTTGTAACGGTGTTGGGGCAGAGACAATTCAGCCTTTTCCCATTGGATAGCAGCCGTTTCCGACGGACCCGATGCATTGATCCGAAATGTAAAATAGCCCTCGCGGTCCGTATAAGATTCAAATCGTTCGCCCTTATAAACCAGGTGAATCGGGATGGACCGGAGCTCATCGGTCTCAAACCGCCGGATGTTATTAATCAGATTTTTCCAGAAACTGTCTTCCTTCTGCACCGTTATCCCTTCGTTCTCGATCACCCTGCCTCTGAATACGATCTCACTGCGGTTGCCAAAACTCCTATAGGCATGAATCAGCAATGGATCACCGATCACTACCCGATTGGTGATTTTACTGATCAATTGCCAGATTTGTCGGAAGGTATTTCGCATAATTTCTGCAGAGTCGTCACAAAGGTTGCAGGTCTCCGTTCCTCTTAATTCATTTCCTGATTCCAGCTCCTGACATACCTTTTCCCGACCGAATCACAAGATCAAATTTCGAACATTATCAAACAAATTTTGAATAGAATTATTATTTTATCGTTAAGGTAATTGTAAACTCAACGCACTTATGGATTTCATAGATTACTATAAAGTACTGGGCGTAGATCGGTCCGCGGACACCAAAGCGATCAAAAAAGCGTATCGGAAAATGGCCCGGAAATACCATCCTGATGTTAATCCAGGTGACCAGGAAGCTGAGCAAAAGTTTAAGCAAATCAACGAGGCACACGCCGTACTGAGTGACCCTGAAAAACGGAAGAAATACGATAAATACGGAGAACACTGGGAACATGCCGATGCCTATGAAAAAGCCGGCGGTCAGCGGCATTACACCGGATCCCAGGGCGGACAGGATCCTTTTGGCAGGACCGGAGGAAGTCAATGGCAGGAATTTACGTACAGCGGGGATGCGGGAGATTTTTCCGATTTTTTCCGGGATATGTTTGGCGGAGGTCGGGCAGGTGGAGACCCCTTTGGTGGCAGCTATCGGCGCACGATGAAAGGCCAGGATTTCAATGCCAGCCTGGAACTGCCACTGACAGAAACGCTGGAAGACAAAAAACATGTCATCAATGTCAATGGCCGCAAAATCAGAATAACTGTTCCAGCTGGTATTGAAGATGGACAGACCATCCGGATCAAAGGCCAGGGTGGCCCCGGATATGAAGGAGGCCAAAAAGGTGATCTGTTCATCACTTTCCGGATCCGGAACAATACCCGGTTTCAGCGCCAGGGAAGTCATTTGATAGAAAATGTGAACCTGGATTTGTATCAGGCGGTGCTGGGAGATCACATCACCATTGATACCCTGGATGGAAAAATTAAAATGAAAATTCCCCCAGGCACGCAACCCGGCGAAACCATCCGGCTTCGGGGAAAAGGATTGCCAGTGTATAAAAAGAAACCCGAAAAAGGGGATTTGCTACTCAAAGTCCAGATTGACATTCCCAAAAACCTTTCGGAACGGGAGAAGGAATTATTTACAGAATTGTCAAAACTGCGGTAACCATGGCTGAGACAAAATATATCAAATTGCGTAAAGTCATTCATTTTCATGGCGTTTCCCCACAGGTAGTTCAGGAATGGTCGGAATATGAATTCTTCCGCATCCACCGCGAATCGGATGAAGACTGGGTCATGGAGGATGAGCTCGATCAACTAGAACGAGTCATCCGTTTGCATCGCGACCTGGGCGTCAATAGTGCAGGAATTGACATCATCTTACGCCTGACGCGCAGACTGGAGGAATTAACCCAACAAAAGGGATCATGATCCCATGACTGGTTAAAAGCCTGCCACAATCTGGAATATCCTGGTAGCCAGGCCCCGGGGTTGCCGTAAGTGCATCCACCTACAAAGCAGCCTGCTCCTGGTTGGAATTGAACCAAAACACCCATTTAAAGCACTGTCTTATGACTTCCTGGACATATTCATCACCCCCTGAATCACCGACCCCAATAGGATGACCAATACACACCCGATCACATTGTACCACAGGAATCCGATATCGGAAGTGAAATACAGAAATATAACAATCGATTCCGCGATGAGGGCCGCAATGAAAACAGCATTTGCCCGGATAAACCGGACATAAAAAGCCACCAAAAAAATCCCCAGTATGGTGCCGTAAAAAATCGACCCGATAATGTTGACAAGCTGAATCAGGTTCTCAAACAAAGTTCCGAATGTGGCAAACAAAATCGCCAGCAGGCCCCAGAACAAGGTAGCCCCTTTTGAGGCCCAAAGGTAATGCCCCTCCGATCTCCCCGGACGCATATTTCGTCTGTAAATATCGACCACAGAAGTTGTGGCCAGCGCATTGAGTTCGGCTGAGGTGGAAGACATAGCTGCCGCAAATATTACCGCCAGCAAAAGACCTACCACACCCTTGGGAAGATGATGTATGATATAATAGATGAATACGTAGTCCTTGTCGTTGGTTTCTGCCAGGGGATCTGCCTGGGAAATCAGCGTTTTCGCCTCATCGCGCATCGTATGACCCTGCTGATTGAGTGTAAGAAGTTCCTCACCAATGGCGTCATCTTCCGTTCGAAGATATTCCATTGACAACTCTGATATCCGATCTTTGAGCAAGACATATTCTTCTTCCAGAGCAGAATATTCCTGGGCATATTCACTGGTTCGCACGACCTCTTCCGCGGCTGGATTGAAAAACAATGGAGATTGATAAAATTGATAAAACACAAATACCATCACACCAGTCAGCAAGATAAAATACTGCATCGGGATTTTGAAAATCGCGTTAAAGATCAAACCGAGCTGGGATTGGCGGATGGATTGGCCCGAGATATATCGCTGGACCTGGCTCTGATCCGTCCCGAAATAAGCCAGTGCCAGAAACAAACCTCCGGTGATACCGCTCCAGAATGTGTACCGATTGTTGAGATCCAGACTAAAGTCCAGCGCCTGGGTTTTGCCGTGCAGACCTGCCAGATCCCAGGCGTTGGCAAATGTAAACTCACCCGGCATGGAGTCAATGATGAGATAAAAGGCCAGAAACATCCCGCCCATTATGATGGCCATTTGATATTTCTGTGTCACATTCACCGCCTTGGTTCCCCCGCTTACTGTATAAATGATGACCAGAATACCGATAATCACACAGGTCAGTGAAAGATGCCATTGCATGATGGTGGACAGGATAATCGCGGGGGCATAAATCGTAATCCCTGCAGCCAGACCCCGCTGCACCAGAAATAGGAACGAAGTCAGACTCCGGGTCTTCAGATCAAACCGACTTTCCAGAAATTCATAGGCCGTATAAACCTTGAGCTTGTAGTACAGGGGAATAAAGGTGACACAAAGAATAATCATCGCTATGGGGAGACCAAAATAAAACTGTACAAATTCCAGACCATCTGCAAACCCCTGGCCGGGCGTACTGAGGAAGGTTATGGCACTGGCCTGGGTCGCCATCACACCGAGCCCCACGGTCAGCCATGAAGCTTCGTTTCCTCCGCGCAGAAATCCATCTAATTGTCTATCCTTTCGACTTTTCCATACTCCGATTGCTACAATAAAAAACAACGAACCACCCAATATGATCCAATCCAGCCAGGAAATTTGTCCACCCATAAGTTATATTAATTTTGATGTTTACTCAAAGAAAGGATATTCACCAGTAATTTAAATGCGCCTGGTACGCCGGCAGGGAGTTCCCGGAAAAAACTGAGTCCCGTATATACATAGTATCCCTGGCCATAAGGTGCGATGAGGAGACTGCTCGGTAAAAATTCCTCACCCGGATCTTTAAAGGCCAAAATTTCTTCAAAGTCATCGGAATAGATCCCGGGGAAATACAGACCCCGCTCCTGTACCCAGCCTTCAAAATCAGCTTCCTTTATGGGATTGGGGTAATTCAATACTTTATGGTCCGGACTCAAAATACGCACTGGCGAATGTTCATCTGTGACCCGGTTCCTGGACAACTCCAGTTCAAAAGGCGAAAAGCGATCGGTTTTCAACCCCCCGGTGGTATTGTATTGCAGGACCAACGTCCCGCCTTCCCGGGCATATCGGAGCAGATCTGGCATGACCGCATCGATCCCATCGAGCGTATTCAATGCCCGGATGCCCAGCACTACAGCATCAAATTCGGAAAGATCGGCATGGGGAATAGAAGATACGGTCAGATTTTCGCTTTGAATCCCGATTTCAGCGAGAAAACGTGGAATTTCATCTCCCGCGCCCTGAATATAACCGATCCTGCTGATACCGGATTTTATACCCAAACTGACTACTGTCGACAGGGCGGGTTGCAGCACGGTCTGCAATGGAATATGTTCATAATCGATCAGCGTCATGGACCGGTCATACACTTGATGATCCTTAGTCCGCACCTCTGCCCGGATCTCTGCCCGAACATCTGCATCAGGACCTGATATTTCAAAAGTAAAGTTAGCGAGGTCATCACCCTCCAGGATAAAAAAAGACGGGCGGGCATGAAATCCGTCTGGCAGGACAAGCTGGAGCGTATCCCCTCGGCCGGATTGCTGACTATGGCACCGAACCTGAACCCCAAGTGATTTGACTTGTCCTTTTTGCAGAAAAAGAATGGGATTCTGCATTTCGATGGTGTAAGCCGGAATAATCTCCACAGGCTGATGAATCTCTCCCCTTTCGGGCCGGTTGATCACATTGACAACATCCCGTACCACTGAAAAAGCCCGACCATCGATTTCCAGTTCAAACCGGGCCTTCAGGTATCGTTCCGTTTCTGGTTGTCCCGTTAACTGCTTTTCCGGGATACGGTACAGCCCCAGGCTGTGGTCCTGGTTGAGCCAGTAGGGATTGGTAAAAGAGGCATCATCCGGAATTTCAAATTCAAGTGTCCCTTTATGATCTATGTTTTCCTCAAGCACCAGGCCTGTATCTACTGACAGGTCCACGGGTAGAATTTCTATTCGGCGCAGTGTCATGGGAATATCCGACCGGTTGATGGCTTCCCACTCCGCGTCCACGGTCTGCCCTGGCACATAATGATTATTGCGGCTGCTGACCCGCAGGAACAACCCCGCACAAGCCTCGATCAATTCCCGGCATTCGGCCAGCTTGGAGGACTTAAAAGCATGGTCCGGCATACGCTCTATGGCCTGGTGTAAATCCAGCAACCGGGACAGAGATGCGGATGGATCATCAAAGCGATAGGTCGCCATCAAGTCGTCATACAGTTCCTTTATATTCTCACCCCCTGGAACCCGGGTCCAGGTGGTATTGATTCCAGCCATAGGATCTTTCCCATCCGGTTCTTTTCCCTTGAGAAATTCCATGTATTCCTTTTCAGATCCACGTGAACCGAGCCGACCAAACCCCTGACACCGGTGCTGGCTACGTGACAAGGCTGAAATTTCATTATTAGAAAGTCCCAGCAATGGGTAGTACACTCCCACATCGACGCTGGTCATACCTGCCTTATCAGCCTGCTCCATTTTTTCCCGACTTCCGTAAAACCACCAGGAGGTATTGAAAAATAATCGGGAGGGTTGCCAGGGTTCGGTAAATTCCAATTGATCGGGATATATATCCGGATTCCCCGCCAGATCAAACGCCGCATAACTCAGCATCGCTGATCCAGTATGGTGGCCATGCGTACTGCCCGGGGACCGATGGTCAAAACGATTCACAATAATGTCCGGTCGCACCTGCCGGATCGCCCATACCACATCGTAAAGAATTTCATCCTTATTCCATATCCGGAATGTTTCATCGGGGTGCTTGGAATACCCAAAATCCACAGCGCGGGTGAACATTTGCTGCCCGCCATCAATCCGTCGTGCAGCCAGGAGTTCCTGGGTACGGATCACCCCCAGAAGCGGGCCAATCTCCGGTCCGATGAGGTTCTGCCCGCCGTCCCCCCGGGTCAGCGACAGGTAAGTGGTCTCGTAATGTCTTTCATTTCTGAAATAGGAAATCAGACTGGTATTTTCATCGTCGGGGTGTGCTGCAACATATAATACATTCGCCAGCGTACCCAGTTTTTCAAGTTTTTGATAAATTTCAGAAGAGGAAAGGTCGGGGGGACTTTGTGATGAGAGTGGTATATAAATGAAAAGTATACTCAGGATACATCCGCATATTCTGTTCATATAATCGATTTTTCAATAAAGGATGAAAGATAGAAAAAAAAACCGTATAGGATGGAATACCAACGATCCTAAGGGAATATTTTATATTTGCATGCTCCGTAATCTTTTGATTTGAGTCATAAACATGTCACAATACATCGTATTTAAATTTGGAGGTGCATCAGTTCAGGATGCCAGTGCGATTCGCAACGTTGGAAATATCATCGAAGCGCAAAAGAAACAACGCTTAATGATCGTCGTTTCGGCCATGGGTAAAACCACCAACGCGCTGGAAGTAGTGGTCCGGCAGGCTTTGAATGATAAAGTACAAGCCCTACAAGGCATTGAAAATTTACGAATGGAAACACTGTCCGTCCTCGGGGAACTCGAGCTCAAAAGGGATCGCTATCACGAAAGGATGGAGGACGTGTTTAACGCTACTGAGGAATATATCAGGCAACTGGACCCCACAACTTCCACCTATGATTTTGTCTATGACCAGATCATTGTGACCGGAGAGTTGATCTCTTCCCTGGCACTGGCTTCCTACCTCGTTCAGAAACGCAAATTGAATCTACACTGGCAGGATGCCCGTGAAATCATCCGGACGAATAATACCCATCGGGAAGGTCGGGTCAACTGGAATGAAACTTCCTGGTTGTTTCAGAAAACGGTGATTCCGGCATTTGACCAATCCGAAATTGTACTCACTCAGGGGTTTATCGCTTCTGACGATCATCAGAATTCAGTAACCCTCGGACGGGAAGGCTCGGATTACACCGCGGCCATTTGTTCCTACTGTCTGGATGCTGAATATATGACGATCTGGAAAGATGTACCTGGCGTGCTCACGGCGGACCCGCGATTGTTCGAAAACGTTTCTCTCATCGAACGATTATCGTATCTTGAAGCCATCGAAATGACTTATTACGGCGCCAAGGTTATCCACCCGAAAACGATCAAACCCCTGCAAAATAAAAATATTCCGCTGAAAGTCAAGTCTTTCTCAGATCCTGAGGGGCCGGGAACCCTGATTTCGGATTTCAATGAAATCCAATATCCGCCCGTGGTGGTGGTTGAAAAAAATCAACGGATGTTGTCGATCAGTACACGAGATCTTTCTTTTGTAGCGGAACACCACCTCAGCCGACTATTTACCCTTTTCGACAAACACAGGATCCGGGTAAATCTCATGCGCAACACCGCAATCTCATTTACGGTGTGTATCACAGACAATCCCAACCGAATCAACCGCCTTCTAGAGGAAATCGAACAGGAATTCAACATCATCAACGAACGGAATCTAGAACTGATCACCATCCGTCATTTTCAGGATCCGATCGTGGAAGAATTGAAAAATGGAAAAATAGTACTATTTGAAGAGCGGATTCCTAAAACGGTTCAACTTGTTCTGAAGGAAGTGCCGGTACTGAAGAGAAAGAATTGAATGGTTTCCATTGGATTCTGTGGATGGACCGTGGCGCAAATTGATGTTCCAACCAGTATTGCACGAAAAAACGATGATCATTGCATACCGTAAACCATTCATCGAATGTTTCGCAGGAGGCCAGACGGAATTCAGGATTCGATGGAATCACGATGTATGTCGATTTCAGGGGATCATTGTTGATTTCAATGAAGGCTAATGGATTGACTTCCAAAACCATACCCCGCTCCAATTGTTTACCGTATAAAAAGAAGTGCGTCGAATCCCGCCAGATTTTATGATGATGAATCATACGTCCGGCGCTGAGAGGGCCTCCGGTAAAAGGACGTTCAATAAGATACCGGGAGGAATCCCATTGACCAGACCGGAAATCAAAATGTTGAAATGCTGTAGTGCCGGCCGGATTTTCGACAAAAAAATAAAATTTGGAGGAATCGGGGGCCGGCAAAGTACTCAATACGCTGTCTATCCAGTCTACTGTAGCACCGGGGACGGTGCCAGAATCCCCTGTTAATGAACTGTCAGCATCAGTAATGCAAGACGTTAAACACAGAAAAAGCCATAAAATCGGGATGGAAAATTCGTTTTTCATAAATAAAAAAAGTGATAAACTCCATGCAATATTATTAAATTTTATCTTTGTATCGGAAAAATATGACCATCGTGAAACAAATGATTAGCCTGGTTGTACTGGTCTTATGGCTATGTGCATCCTGTGTTTCTTCCAAAAAGTACGAAGCCCTGGAGCGGAGATACCAATCAACCGACAGGAGGCTGGTGGAAGCACAGAAGACGTCTGAGTTTCAGGATGCTACGATCGCAGAACTGCGTCAACGCGTGCAGATATTGGAAGATCTGCGCAAGGAATTGAACACGACCAAAGAAAAATACGCTGCCTTGCAGGGAAGCCATGAACAATTGAGGCAATCATATGAGAATGCATTGGGTGAAAAAGACAAACTGATCACCCAATACTCCGAGGATATGGCTGCATTTTCCCGGGAACTGGCGGCCAAGGAAAAGGATTTGGAACAACAGCGAAGTCGTCTCGACAGCCTGGCACGCGATATCGATCGCCGTGAGGAAACACTGATGAAACTGCGGCAACAAGCCAGCCAGCAACAGGTACGGTTGGACACCCTGGAATCCTCGCTAATTCAAGCCCTGAGCAATTTTGCAGGAACAGACCTATCCGTTCGGGAGGAGCGAGGTAAAGTCTACGTTTCTTTGAGTCAGGACCTGCTTTTCGGTAGCGGCAGTAATGTCATCGACAACCAGGGTCGACGGGCGCTGATCCAGTTTGCTGAAGTACTCCGGAATCACCCGGGGATCCGGATCAATGTGGTAGGACATACCGATTCGGATGGAACGCCCTTCCGCAACTGGCAATTGAGCACCGAACGAGCCACTGCAGTAGTGCAGATCCTGACCGCTAATGGTCTCAATCCGGAGCGGATCGTCGCTTCCGGGAGAGCATTTTATGCCCCAGTGGCTCCTAATGATACTGAAGAAAACAAAAAACGAAATCGAAGAACGGAAGTCATCCTGGAACCCGACCTACAGATCCTGTACGAACTTTTCAACAATGAACGAAGTTGAATATGAGGAGTGACTGGATTCGGGCATTTATTCCACATAGTTCACGCCTGGCGGGTAGTCGTCTGATGGTCCCCGGATTGGTATTCTTTCTGTTATTTTCTTTTTTCATCAACTGTACAAGTACCAGATCGATGGAGGATATATCCGATCTCGAGAAATTGATCACTTATGAACGGACGCCATGCTTCGGATACTGTCCCGTGTATGAAGTCACCATTCTGCGGGATGGTTGGGGATTTTTTGTAGGCCGTAGTTTTGTTCCGTATATGGACACCGTGCAATTCGAAGTACCCACTCACACCTTGAATCAGATTCGGGCAATTCTCAACCATCCGGATTATTTGAATTATGTTCTGAAGGAGCCCGAGTATTTCATCACGGATATCCCGGGCTTGAATTTTCGAGATTTCATCAATGACCGGGCTTATGAACTGGATCAGATTATCCCTCCGGGCGTTGAAAAGATCACCAAATTGGTTGATCCGGTCCTGGTAAAAGAACGGTTGATCTATGATCCGGAAATTTATCCCATGGTCCGCCAGGAAATATTGGTGGAACTCAAACCCGGCACCGATCCTTATTCCCTGGAAGGGAAAGAAACCAGATACCAGCTTTCCTTTCGGGAAGAAGTAGGCGCCGGAATCTACAAATACGAAGTGATTTGTTCGCAATCCGATATCGACCAGGTACTCACCGCCATCAGGCAACGCAAGGGGGTCCGGGAAACTCAGCTCAATCATAAACTGGAAAGGAGGGACCGGTGAGCGTAGGAAGTTGAGCTTGAGCCTATTAGAAGAACTCATTTTTGAGTGACCAGAAGATACCAAAATTTAATTTATAAATCATGGTATTTTGTACATAGACGCTTTGCAAGTCCTCGGTTGATCGTGTCCTAATACACGCATTAATAATAAAAACTTTTTTCTACTCAGATAGAGTATCTTTGGTCTTCGGCTACATTCGGTCAGCCCTCGCATCCACAAAAAGCAAAAACGATGCATCACCCGGGTTAAGTTGCACGACGAATCTGCCATGATCTCATTCAAATCAGCAAAAATGTCCCATACCAACTTTCGGTCAGGGACAATAAATGAATGGACAACGGTAAGATTAAAATAGCATACCCGGGTTTGGGGCTCGCATGATTTCAACAGGGTGTAAGCGGTCGGTCTCCAATTCACTGAGGGTGTAGCTCCGGGAGGTCAAATCCACCCATTTAGAACATCGTACGATCACAAGTTTTGATCCGGCAATTACACTTTCTACAAAACTTTAAATGTAAAATTATTTATATTTGAATAAAGGTCAAAAATTTTTTCAAAAAGGATCAGAAAGTATCATGATGCGCTACATTTCTACAATAATTTTACTGGTAAGCCTGGCATTTTCGGGTATAACCCAACCCCTGCTGGTCGGTGCCGCAGTAAAAGACATCACTCCGGATCCATTATTGCCTGTGTCCGGGGGCGTTGGAATTCCCAAAACCGCAAATGTCGCGAAAGGAAAGCTGACCGTAAGGGCTATGGTCTTCATCAATGGTGATACAAAAGTGGCCGTGGTCGGTATCGACAATCTGGGCTGGCCGGCCGCACTGGGCGATGAGTCCAGAAAACTGATTCCGGGGATACCGGATGAAAACATTCTCATTGGAGCCACCCACACCCACAGTGCGCCTGATGCCTATGGATTCCCGGATGAAAACGGAAATTCCTCAGCGAATAAAGAATATCTGGCGCATTGTATCAGTCAGATAGCTTCCGCTGTAAATGAAGCGCTGCACCAGGCCCGCCCAGCTATGCTCAAAATTGCAGTAGGAGAAGCGAAGGGTAAAATCGCTTACAATTACTACGCCCCGGACCTTTATGATCCCCGATGCGGCGTGATACAGGCCATTGATGCGGAGGACCATAAAGTCATAGCCACTTTGGTAAATTATGCCATCCATCCGGAAGTAATCGGTTCTGAACAAGGTATTTTATCGCCGGATCTTTGCGGACCTCTTTACGACCGGATCGAAGCACAAACCGGCGGAATCGCCCTCTTTATGAATGGTGCGCAAGGTGGAATGGTCACCGCTGACAATCGCCTACCGGACGGGAAAGAGGCCCGCACCTGGGAAGAATGCCAGCGTATCGGGGTTTTGTTGGCTGATGAAGCGCTTCGTATCATTGGACCGGCGGACATCCAGGCCAATCCGAATTTGGCCATCTTTTCAAAACCGGTGACATTCCCCGTTACCTCGCCTTTGATGAAAAAACTCATGGACAGTACGCCCATTGGTAATCGCAGCAGCAAAGAATATAATATTATCAGTATGATCTCACTTCTGGACATCGGGACCGCAAGGATACTGACCATCCCCGGTGAAGCCCTCCCCAATATCGGGTATTATCTCAAGCGCAAAATGAATACAGATCATGCCTTCTTATTTGGCCTGACCAACGATGCCTATGGCTATATCCTGACCAAAGAAGACTATGATAGTTTTGAGCGGTACAGCTATATATCGCGGACCAGTCTGGGTGAAATGACCGGTGAAATCCTGATCGATGCCAGCCTCGATTTACTGAACCTTAATCGCCAGTCCCGCAAGTAAAAAACATGATCAGCCTTTCACAAATTTTCTCGTACGGTTGGCTCCTGGCAATGCTCATCAGCCTGTATTCCTGTCAATCCAGCCGCCGATTGCCTTTTACCTCATTCTATAAATATGACCATAGTGCTCCGCTTAATTCAGAAATGGAGGTAAGGTCCCCGGATGTTCATGCCCGGAGCACCCACCATGTCCGCTTTACCAGCTTTCATCAGCAGGAGGTAACCGGCATTCTGTCTCTGCCCGAAAAAGGTGACGGCCCTTTCCCGGTAATCATCCTGATACACGGCCTGGGGGATGAAAAAGAGGTCGATTATATTGCAGGTGGAGCAACCCTGCTTCTGGAGGCGGGCTATGCCGTACTGCGACTTGACCTATACAATCATGGAGAAAGGGAAATATCGAAATTTGAATTTTCATTCGATCCACCGACCCGGTACCGCACCAGACAAATTATCACCCAAAGCGTATTTGATCTGCAACGCGCCGTGGATTTTATCGAATCGGTGGAGTCATTGGATGCCAGTCGGATCGGTTACTTTGGCATCAGTCTGGGCGGGATCATTGGCACCATTTTTTCCGGCATTGACGCCCGGATCAAAGTTCCTGTGATCGTTCTGGCCGGGGGTAGGCTCAATCTGATCCGGGGCACCAAAGCACTGACCCGTGAAAACCTCAATTATTTTGGCGTCATGGATCCCATTCATTTTGTACGAAAAATTTCTCCGCGACCTTTGCTGATGATCAATGCCCTGCAGGATGAAGTAGTTCCGCCTGCCACCTCCCGGTTTCTCTTTCAAAAAGCGCGTCAACCCAAAGAAATAATATGGTACGAGGCCCGGCACAAAACGATACCAGTAGTTAAAGCATATGCTGATGGCATCGCGTGGTTTGATGCGCATCTCTGAATAATCCTGTTAAAAGTCCGGAAGAAATTATCGTTTCAATTCCCTATTGTCACAGGAGTAATTATATTTATACCCTTGCAACAGCAAACAAATACATAATTCTCATGGGAAAATCAAAAGCCAGTAACACTGCCATTGCATGACACCAGAGATCATATTAGTATTTGGAATATTGGGTTTAGCATTCCTGCTGTTCACCACGGACTTCATCTCCTTTGACCTTTCCGCTCTGATCATTCTGGTGCTATTGATCGTCTCGGGTATTCTCGATGTCCAGGAAGGGCTGGCTGGATTCAGCCATCCTGCTACGCTTACGGTTACCTTTATGTTCGTGCTGAGCGAAGGCATTAGAAGTACGGGCATACTGGGCTCAGTGGGAGATTATTTTGCCCGCAGAATCCAAAAAAATTATTGGCTGGGGCTGGCCCAGATGCTGGTGTTTATCAGTTTTGGTTCGGCATTTATCAACAACACCGCGATTGTAGTGATATTTATCCCGGTGGTCCTCCGGATCGCTGCCAAGATCAACATCAGCCCCTCCAAGCTATTGATTCCGCTGTCATTTGCCGGCATTCTGGGTGGGATCTCTACGATGATCGGGACGTCAACGAATATACTTGCCAGCGCTCTTGTCGAAGATATGGGGCTGGAAAAACTTTCCATGTTTGATTTCACCCCTGTAGGATTGGTACTGTGGGGGGCCGGAATGCTGTTTATGATCGTGTTGGGTATCCGGATCATTCCGGCACGTAGGAAGAATGAAGATCTGACCAGCGACTACGAAATCCAGAATTATCTGACCGACGTGGTCATAGAACCCGGCAGTAATCTGATCCATGATATATTTGACCCGGAAATATTGAGAACCAAGCTGGACCTCGATGTGCTCAGGATTTTTAAGAAAAATATCGATGCATCGGCGCAACGGAATAAGGTCCTAATCGAAGCGGGAGATGTGTTACGGATACACGGGAGTGCTGATGCCATCAAGATTCTCATAAGCCGGGATGATATTTCCCTCAAACGCAGCAGTGAATGGCGGGATTACGACCTGACGAAAGGCCAGGACACCCTGGTGGAAGCAGTGGTCGCACCCGAATCGCCACTCGTGGGGCGCAGTCTGAGTACGATCAATTTTACCGACCGAAACAACGCCATCCCACTGGCCATCCGGCACAATGGTGAAACGGAAAAAGAAAACCTGCAGAACATCAAACTCGATGCGGGTGACGTGATTTTGCTGATCATGAGTAAGGAACAACTCGCCGAAGTCGATGCCGATCCGTCTTTTGTGCTCATCACCGAGGTGGGCATCACACCCAACCGAACAAATAAAACCTGGATCGTTCTTCTGACCCTGTGCGGTGTGGTGCTCACAGCCGCCCTGAATATCTTTCCAGTAGTCGTCAGCGCCATTATTGGGGTCCTGGTTTTGCTGCTCAGTAAGAGTCTGACGCCGGAAGAAGCATTCAACTCGGTCAATTGGAAAGTAATCGTGTTGCTGGCAGGGGTCATTCCACTGGGAACGGCACTTGACAAATCCGGCGCAGCGCATTTGATCGCCGAAAATATGGTGTACTTCCTGGAGGATTTCGGCCCCAGGGCTGTATTGTCCGGCACCTTTTTGCTGACGCTGGCTATCACTGCGATTATGTCCAACAATGCATCGGCGGCACTCCTGATTCCGATCGCTATACAGACCGCACACAATCTGGGAGTGGATCCATATCCGTTTATTTTTGCGGTAACTTATGCTTCTTCTCTGAGTTTTGCTACCCCATTCGGCTACCAGACCAACGCGCTGATTTACGGAATCGGAAATTATAAGTTTCTGGATTTCACCAAAGTGGGTGCACCACTCAGCTTTATTCTGTGGATGCTGGCGACTTTTCTCATTCCGTTTTTCTGGCCGTTCTGAATCAACTTTACAAAGTTCACATTCAATGTTCGGTTTAATTGCATAATCCGGGCTAACTTCGTCCTTACGGACTCGTTTCAGTCATAGGCGCAGGTTCGAATCTGTCATTTGGCCAACCTCCATCGCCTGGATGATGGCAGGAACTTGCCGCCGGGCCAGACGGCGTAAGTTATGCCTGTCATCCGGATAACTCATTGTTAAAATGCCTCAACAAGCCCCCGAGATTCAGGGCGGTTTCTTCGAGCAATTGCGGAGTAGATGCGATGGCTTCCTGGAGTGACATGGGCTTATTCACGATCGACAACATCATTGAAATACCACGGTTCAGGAGGACCCGACTTTCGGATTCCAAGGTTCCAGCCACACAAATCACCGGTTTTTCATGGCGGGCAGCCATTCGGCCAATTTCGGAAACCACCTTCCCATATGCTGTCTGGCCATCTACCCTTCCTTCTCCGGTGATGACGATATCAGCATCGAGAAGATGTTTTTTTAGGTCCGCCGCCTGTTGTACGATATCAAATCCGGACCGCAATTCACTGTGCGGCAGGGCCAAAAGTCCGGCACCCAACCCGCCCGCCGCTCCGGACCCAGGCTTGTTGGCAATCACCTTTCCCGTTACTTGCTCCAGCATCTGCCCCCAATGGTGCAGACCTTCCTCCAGCGTATTCAGATCCTCTTGTCGTGCTCCTTTTTGGGGAGCAAAAATCCGAGTAGCGCCCTCCGGACCGGTAAGTGGGTTGGTCACATCGCAGGCAATCTGAAAGTGAGATTCGTACAACCGACTATCCAGCGTACTAATATCCACGTGAGAAAGGTGGCTCAATGCCCCTCCCCCTTTCGAATTTTGCTGACCACCGCCGCGATACTCCAGGCGCACACCCAATGCCTCCAGCATTCCGGTACCGCCATCGTTTGTTGCACTACCACCTATTCCTATGATAAATCGCCGGCAACCCCGGTTGAGGGCATCCGCAATCAGTTCTCCAGTCCCAAAAGTGGTGGTAATCAATGGATTGAGCTCACTTTCCGACAGCAGTTCCAGACCCGATGCCTCGGCCATTTCAATCACGGCAATTTCACCATTATTTATCAGGCCATAAGTAGCTGTTACAGGTCGCATCAGCGGATCGTGAACCTGCACGCTGCAATACTCTCCTCCAGTGGCCCTCACCAGGGCATCCACGGTCCCTTCCCCCCCATCAGCGAGTGGTAATTCCGTTATGATAAAGTCGGATCCCCAGGCTTCCAGCCCTTTTTTAAGATAATTACAGACTTCATGGGCCCGCAGGCTCCCCTTGAAAGAGTCAGGCGCCAGTAGAATCCGAAGGCTACTTTTCATTAGCCCAATAATCGACCACGACGGCCTTTTTGAGATGGGGCCCTAAGATTTCGACGAAAGCTTTATGTTCAGGATGTGGCAGATATACTGCCCGATCCGCTTCACTGGCGAAGGTGACCAGAAAACAATGCGTGAGTCCATCATTGAGTCCTTCCGGACTATTATTAGTACCCCACTCGTAATCTTTGATTTCGGGGATTTTACCAGGGAGGGCAGAAAAGGCTTCTTCGATCCGCCGGATATCACTATCCGAGGCATCATCGTTGAAGGAGAACAGCACTACATGGCGCAACAAGGCATCGGAATCAGTCATGGTTTTTGAAGCTGAATTTTGAGCGGAAATCTGTCCGGGAAAGCACAGCCCTATTGAGAGCAGTGCGAGCACACAAATAATAGAATGTTTCATCTGATAAATTATAGTCAACTATTCCTTCCTCCCCCGGGATACCCGGAACAGAAAAGTAATTACCAGCTCAATATAAAATATTTTACCAATAGAATCGAGGAAGCAGCATTAATTTCTTGGGAATAATATTCAGATGATACCCATCGTCATGTCATCCCAAATTCATCGTGTCATGAACATTTTGTCTCCTGCACTAGCGACATGTTCCGGTTTTCCGGTGTTAGTGGAAAGCATCGTTGTGTACCAGCGCCGAACCACAAGAGGGACAGGCGCCCTGTGCGCTTCCACCGCCGCCACAACCAGCACTACAGATATAATGGAAACCACTGCCTCCACTGCTACTTCTTACATTAGCTGCCGGGGCATTAGCACCCGGAGTATTGAAGATACTGGGATATTTATTCGAATTGGGTTGGGATGGCCTGGGCTGTGAGGTCACACCCGGGGTGGCGTTGGCTGCTCCTCCTGTATGGAACGCTGCATTGTGCGTAAGTGATTCTCCACAATTCGGACAGGTACCCTGTGCGCTTCCACCACCGCCGCAACCGGCACTGCAGATATAATGGAACTGTGCATTACCTGTAGCCGGTGCTGTAGTTTGTGGTGTAGGTGAAGATCCGCCCAAAGGTGCGATTCTGGAGCTGAAATCATCATCGGCTCCAATAATCTGAGGGGCCTCGTTGTTTCCCCCACCGGAATGATAGGCGGTATTGTGCACGAGTTCTTCCCCGCAGACAGGACATTGTCCCTGGGCATTGGAACCACTGCCTTCACAATTGTTGGCACAGATATAATGAAATCCGGTCCCACCATTATCCACCGGTTGAGTCAGATTGATCGTATTCCCACCGGCCTCGATGGACTGCGTGGTATTGAGTGTGGGTGTTGGGTCAGATTGTCTGACGGGCTGAGAATCGGACTGGGTAGATCCACCATCCCGGCAGGAAATAAAAGCCATCATGGCCAAACTTAAAACACCCAAAAACGCAGGCTTTTTAAAAAACTGTGAAAAATTGACAAACATATTGTAGTTCTTATACGATATAAAGGTAATGCAAATCGTCTAAATAACGAGCATTCTATACTCTTGTTTTAGATCAAACCCGGTAATTGCCAGAAAGTTTTGGATGATTTCAGGGGTATACCTGGAGTTTGTCCGTCGCATTCGCCATAAAATTTACCCCGCCACATTCCTGATTACCGGTTATCCCGCCCAGATGACACAAGGTATTACACGACTCATCTACGATGGCACTGGTCAGGTCTGCCCCGCATTGCAAGGGATGAATGACAAAAACCGTTTGTCCCTGAAAACGGTACCGATACACTTCACCCACAGAAGGACAATCCTCTTTTTCGAGTTCTGCAATCCTTTCCCGAACGCAAGAAGGAATTCCTTCCATTCCATCTTCTTTTTCGCAGGCGCACGACAGGACCACCACCATTAGCAGCGCACTGATCAGTGTAAACCACCATCTATTTTTCATATCGTTACGTATTTTCTTAAAGCACAAACGAAAAAATGGTCCCGAATCCATCTGAATGGAAGGATGATTTTTCATTTTTAACACCAAAAAATAAGGGGTCACAAAAGTGGAGAAATCAGTCGCGCCACTCGCTCCAGTAATTTGACCCACCGGGGGCGTTTACGCCAGCTATCGGGATTGATCTCATTCGCAAACTTCAGGTCCTCCATGAAAATGTCCCGCATTCGGCCGGCTTCCTCTTCATCATAGATGATGGCATTCACCTCAAAATTGAGATCGAAGCTGCGAATATCCATGTTGGCAGTACCGATCATGACCACTTCACCGTCCACCACCATGGTTTTGGAGTGTACAAACCCTTTGTGATAACGGTGGACGTGTACCCCTGCCTCCAACAATTCCTGGTAATACGATCGGGCGGCGGAATTCACGATCCAGGAATCGCCCTTGTCAGGTATCAGCAAATGGATGTTCACCCCGCTTTTGGCCGTAATAATCAATAAATCCATCAAGCTTTCCCCGGGGATAAAATATGGGGTGGTGATCAGAATTTCCCGGTCGGCAAGAACGATACCTTGCAGGATAGAGTACAATATTCCGGGCGAATCAGAATCCGGGCCGGAGGAAACGATCTGCATAAACCGGTCTTCCTTTTGCTTCAGTAGCTCAATTTCAGGAAAATACTCCCGCGACAATTCGACCGAGTCGCTTGCACAAAAATTCCAATCTCCCAGAAACACATATTGTAGATAGCGAACGGCCGGGCCAGTAAAATACAAATGCATATCGCGCCAGTATAAAGCCTCGGGCCGGGCATCGCTGTTCACGTAACTATCACAGACATTGATTCCTCCAACGAATGCATGTGCCCCGTCTATAATGATCATTTTCCGGTGATTCCGGTAATTGATCCGGTTGGCCAGGGCTATTAATCTGATTTTATAAAATGGCATAGCAAGCACTCCTGCCGCCCGCAACTCCGGGATCATTTTACGTCGAATTCTCCGGCTGCCAAAATCGTCGTATATGAACCGAACGATAACGCCTTCCCGTGCCTTTCGTTTAAGGATTTCAGCTATCTGAGAACCTATTTCATCCGGTTCGTAAATGTAGTATTCAAAATGAATATGGTGACGGGCATTTTCCAATGCGCTGATTACCTCAGGAAATTTTTCTTCGCCATTGACGAGAATCCGGGTTTTATTGTACCGGGTGAGCGGACTCAGGTCATCCTGCAACAGTAGCTTGGCCAGAGGTTTGTTATCAGCCAGGGCTTCATTGGCCTGGTCCAGTACATTTTCAGACCGACGCAGTATATCCTGGCGCAACTGCTTGTCCAACTCGGCATCCTTTATCAGCTTTTTACTGTAAATTTTCCGGTTCCGGTAATTCACCCCGAAAGAAAAATACAGGATTATTCCCACGACGGGCAAAAAAATGACCAGCAACAGGTAGCTCATGGATTTGGAAGTACTACGAGTGTCGTAGATGATCCTGATGCAAACCAGTATCAGGATAATAATATAGGCAATTTCTCCTAATAACAACCAATTCATAGGGACAAGATAGGAAACAAGGAACTAATATAATGACCCTGCGTTGGATTTTTGGAGGTGCTTTATATATTTCAAAAAAACTAAAATGAAAAACTGTTCTATCCTGGTGGCTATGTGGTTATGTCTTCCCATCATATCATTGATCGGCCAGACCACTGACAATCTGATACCTTCCGAAGACATCCAAATCAAACTCGCACTCAAAGCCGCTCCTGTGGATCAGGCAGATGGCGCCAGAGTCCTGGGGTATAACCCTGCTGGTGAATTAATCGTCATACGTGAAGGGACAAACAATCTCATTTGTCTGACCGACGATCCGGCCAAAAACAATATTCACGTAGCTTGTTATTTTGCAGAGTTAGAGCCTTTTATGGCCCGTGGTCGGGAATTGGCAGCCCAGGGACTGAGTGTGGAAGAACGGCGAAAAATCCGTGGGGAGGAGGCTGCTTCCGGAAAATTGAAGATGCCTGACAAGCCGGCCTCTCTTTTTGTATTTGATGCCGATCAGACTGCGGCTGATCTTCGTACCGGCGAAGTGAGCGAAGGTCGATTGCGGGCAGTTATCCACGTTCCTTACCTGACCGGCGAAGAAAGTGGCCTACCCACCCAACCAGTGGGTGGCGGAATGCCATGGTTGATGGATGCAGGGACACACCGGGCACACATCATGATTACTCCACCCAAAAACTGAGCCTGGATTCGACCATTTTTTTACGGTTCGATACCCTAACCATCAGCCAACCACATTGGTTTCACAAGTCGCCATACACAGGTACACTGGATGAATCCGGATTATACATGAGGGACATGACCGAATGTAGTCGAAGACCACAGATGCTCAAATCCCCTTTGATGAGGGAACTTATGACTGAAAGTAATACCGACACACACCGTGTCGGAATCGAATGTATGAGCGAACGT
>CBFGVZ010000026.1:0-25928 GCA_965652315.1 uncultured Saprospiraceae bacterium
GTATACTTTTGAAAAGCAGGAAGTAGAGATAGGCTCTTTGCTTGGCGGGTATTATCCATTGCTCAACGTGGAGGCCTTTGATCCGAATACCATTTTTCTGGTGCGTGGCGCATTTGCTTTGAAATCTGAATAATACGTTCCTTTCGAAAGTCTGCCATTCAATAAATGGTAGACCCTACAACACCGTTACCTCCGGAACCAATTCGATGCCAAACAGAGCATACACCGATTCCTGGATTCTATCTTTCAATTTCAAAATTTCCTTTCCTGTAGCGCCACCATAGTTGACAATGACCAAAGGCTGCCGTTCGAAACAACCCACGCGTCCCCACTTCCGCCCTTTGAAACCAGCTTCCTGAATCAACCAGGCAGCAGGGATTTTCACACATTGATCATCTACAGGATAAGAGGGAATGCCAGGATATTCCAACTTCAAATCTGCAAGTCTGGTGCGGGAAATTAATGGGTTTTTGAAAAAGGAACCGGCGTTTCCCAGTACTCTCCAGTCGGGTAGCTTAGATTTTCGAATATCAATTACGGCCTCACTAACCTGATCGATGGTAGGCCTGGTCCACCCCTTGATATTCAAATAATGGCTCAGAGCTGCATATTCCGTATGAATGACATGCGCTTTGATCGTCAAACGAAAATATACCTTCGAAATAAAACCCTTTTGCCTCAATCTACCCTTAAATATGCTGTCTCTATATCCGAATTGGCAATCTGCCGCTGGAATGTAGTGATTCTGATGGTCCCTGAAATGGTAAAAGTCTACCCCTGTCAGCACGTCCTTAATTTCTACGCCGTAAGCGCCAATATTTTGGATGGGAGCTGCGCCAACCGTACCTGGAATAAGAGACAGATTCTCAAGCCCACCAAAATCTTTTGATAAAGCCCAATTGACAAACTGATGCCAGTTCTCGCCGGAACCAACCGCAACGGTCACAAAGTTTCCATCCTTTTCTACTACCTCGATGCCCTTCAACCGATTTACTATTACAGATTCATATACCGGGTATTGAAGCAGGATATTACTTCCGCCACCTATAATGAACCGATTCGGAGTTTCTTTGAAAACCACAGGTAAATCGGAGGGCGAGTCTAAAATGATCAATTCCTCCGCGCTGGCATCTATGCCGAAGGTATTATATGGCAGGAGTGAAACCTGACGGGCGATCTGCATGGGTCAATCGGTTTCCAGCTGAAGCCTGGCGAGTTGATTGTAAGCGCCATCCGTCACTTCCATCAGCGCAGCGTGCGTACCAGATTCCACTATTTCGCCCTGAGAAAGCACATAGATACGATCCACATTCCGGACCGTGGATAGGCGATGAGCTATGATTATTGAAGTACGTCCTTTCATTAGGGTTTCCAGTGCGTGCTGCACCAATTGTTCAGATTCTGCATCGAGGCTGGAGGTGGCTTCATCCAGAATAAGAATAGAAGGATCACGCAACAATGCCCGTGCGATGGCTATCCGCTGGCGTTGTCCACCCGACAATTTAGTCCCCCGTTCACCTACGACGGTATCCAGTCCATCCGGAAATCCCGCTATAAATTCCATGGCGTTGGCATTAATTGCAGCTTCGATAACGGCCGAATCATCCGCACCCGGCCGACCATACAGAATGTTATCCCGGATGGTACCGGCAAACAAACTGATATCCTGGGGAACCATGGCCATATTTCGACGCAGATGAGTCAGATCGATATCCCGAATATCGCGCCCATCAATGGAAATCACCCCTTTGTCATAATCGTACAGGCGGAGCAGTAAGGCCGTCAAAGTGCTTTTCCCAGCCCCGGAAGCGCCGACCAGCGCGATGGTTTCCCCTTGCCGGATCTGCATATCGATATTTTTGAGTACCTGAACCCCCGGGCGGGAGGGATAGGCAAAACTCACATTGCTAAAAGCCACAACCCCCTTGAATCGGGTATAATTTTGGTCCTGCTCTTTCAGCTCAATTTCGGGCTCCTGATCCAGAATTTCAAAAACCCGGTCGGTGGCCCCGATCGCCCCGATCAATTGGGTGGTGAGACTGCCCAAGCCGGCAATGGCACCTCCGATCATTCCGGTGTACATAATAAACGAGATGAGGTCTCCAAGCTTCATGTCCCCGCTTTCCACCATTAGGGCGCCCTGCCACAGAACAAAGAAAATCCCGCCAAAAAGCAGCGTAATAATGAACATAAAAAACAAACCCCGCCATTTTGCATATCTGATAGAAATCCGGACTACCTCATGGATGGATCCGGAGTAACGAACGCTTTCAAGGTATTCGTTGGTAAATGATTTAACAATTTGAAAATTTTGCAGGACTTCTTCAGCAATCGTATTGGAATCTGCAATCTGATCTTGTCTAACCCGCGAAATTTTCCGAATATACCGGCCGAAAACCATAGCAATCAGGACGACCACCGGAATACTCACCAGCATTATAAGTGACAACCTCGGCGCCAGCCAGGCCAGCACCGCAATCCCAATGATCAGTGTAATAATCTGTCGGAGGAATTCTGCCAGTGTCACGGAAAAGGTATTCTGGAGTTTTTCGATATCATTGGTGATCCGGGAGGTTAATTCTCCGATCCGTTTGCTTTCAAAATAGGGATAGGGGAGCGTGGCAATTTTATTGAAGAGATCTTTTCGCAGATCTGCCATCCCGTTCTCACTCACGATGGCCATGGTGACCGTCCGTAGGTAAGAGAAAAGCCCCTGCGCCACCAGCAATACCAGAAAAACCAGACCATAATCCCGTACAGTAAGCGGAAATCGTGATTCACCATTCGCAGCATTGGCCATTTCGCCGGCGACAAAAAGGAATACCATCATAATGGTACTGGATAAGGTCAGCATGATCATTCCAACTGTAAAATACCCTAAATATGGTCTGATATATGTAAAAACTCTGGTGAACGTATGCCATTTATCCCTGGTCATGAACCCTTTCTCCAGTTTCATTTTACCCATCATGGAATCCTAAATTTTATCGCATCAAAAAATCAAATTTCAGAAACCCGTCAGGATTCCCCTGTCGCGACCGTCCCGTTTATTGCCTCAACTTCCTTGTCAATATAATACAGTTTCTGCGGAGACTCACCGATGAGCTTAATTCTGTCCAGGATGGTCCGGATCAGATTTTCCTCCTCCCTTTGTTCTTCGACGTACCACTGAAGAAAATTGTATGTACTATGATCCTTATCTTTTGATGCAAATTCAACGAGATCATTTATTGAATTGGTAACCTTTTGTTCGTGGGCCAGTACATCTTCAAATAAACTACTGATCTCGTCAAAGTCTGCGGGGGGCTGCTCAATCCGTGGAATGACAGCCTTTTCATCCATTTCCTGCATATATTCCACGAGTTTCATCATGTGCATATGTTCTTCCGCTGCCTGACGCTTAAAAAACTGCGCACATCCGGTCAGACCCCGGAAATCACACCAGGTAAACATCGACAAGTACAGAAAACTGGCATACCCTTCCATCTCAATCTGATTATTTAATTTTTCCTGCATTTCAGGACTCATATTCCTATGGTTTTAGATTGATAAAAATATGGAACAAATATAACGAACTATTTTTCGCTAATCGCATTTTCAATTATTTTATCACAGGCCCGATCCAGCATATCGTAAACCAGGTCAAAACCATATTCCCCGAAGTAAGGGTCCGGCACGTCGCGATAATGAGCTTCCGGAAGCACGTCCATGATTTTCCGGACCCGGTTTTTCTCCTCCTTTGTATGACAATATTGGTGGACGTCTCTCAGGTTCTCCTCATCCATCACGTAGATGATATCAAAATGATCCAAATCTATTGAACGGAACTTACGGGACACCTGTGAAGAGATGTCCACTCCATTTTTCAAGGCTATTTCAAGGGATCTGGGATCAGGAGGTTCATCGTTGTGCCAGCCACTTGTACCTGCGCTGTCGATTTCCCAATCCAGATTTCTTTCTGCAACTTTCGATCGTAAAATACCCTCTGCCAGGGGTGAACGGCATATATTGCCAAGACAAACCATTAAAATTTTCATGTTTACGCTTTATTTAAGGTAGATTTGCAACCAATATTGAGTGCATTCCGGAAAGATTTTTTTCGATGGAGCATCCCCACATCCTGCCTGAATTGACATCGGGAAGGATTTCCAACCTCGATGAAGAAGGCTGGTAAACATAAGAATGGGGTGAAAATCAAATACAAACTTTCTGGTGTAATCTCAATATTAGGTAATGGCCGGAATCCAATTAAGTTTATCTGAGACCTCATATTCATTAGTCCTTTGGCTCAGGTTTGACTTTTTTCGTTAAAATTACTTTTGTCCATTGAAGCCAATTGTAATTTGAACGAAGCGGTGGAAATTTACTGAACTATTTGGATACCGGCAATTATTTATTTGATACGTTTTTGAAATTGACGGAATATAAGTAATTGAAATTCAGAATATTCTGCAGGAGACGTAAATTTGAAAAATGAATATAATTCTGGCCGGAGGAGGCGAAGTAGGAAGTCACCTGGCGAAGTTGCTTTCCTATGAAAACCACAACATCACATTGATAGACATCGACCAGGAGATGTTGGATAGTGCGTACAATCAACTGGATATTCTTCCCGTGAAGGGTGATGCCGCATCCCGTTCTGTTCTGTATCAGGCTGAGGTAGGGAAGGCCGATCTGTATATGGCCGTTACCACCTCGGAACACACCAACCTGGTTTCTGCCATACTAGCCAAAAAAATGGGTGCACGCCAAACGATAGCCCGTGTGGAAAACCCTGAATTCCTGGAAGAAGACCAGGTTAAGGTATTCAGGGAACTGGGTGTCGATATTATAATTTCTCCCAATTATCTGGTGGCTAAGGAGATCACGCGACTGCTTAAACAGACTGCCCTCACGGATATATTTGAATTTGAAGATGGTAAATTATCGGTCATCGGTCTTACGGTGCGGTACAATTCCAAGATCGTGGACAAGAGCATTCTGGAGATAGGGGAGATGACAACCGATTTTCCATTCCGACCCATCGCTATCCTGAGAGGCAATACCACCATTCGGCCTCGTGGAACCACAATTGTCAGGCCCAGGGATCATATCTACATGATGGCCGGCAAGGAAGATATTAAAAAAGCCACCGCTTTTGCAGGGAAGATGAATAAAATGGTTAAAAACGTGATGATTCTCGGTGGGGGAGAGATCTCGAGGTTGACAGCCGGTATGCTCGAGAAGGTGTATGGGGTGACCATCGTGGAACAAGATAAGGAAAATTGCAAAGTATTGCTGGAAAGTCTGGACGACAGCCTGGTGATCAAAGGAAATCCGGCCAATATCGAAGTACTCAAAGAAGAGGGGCTCGAGGAAATGGATGCGCTGATCTGCCTGCTTCCCAATTCGGAATCCAACATCATCATGTCCCTGATGGCTGAAGAACTACGGGGAATCAAGACCATTGCACTGGTCGATAATGCAGATTATATCCGGATATCGCAGAACATCGGTGTGGACACTTTGCTCAACACACGCCTGATTGCCGCCAACAACATCTTCCGGTTTATCCGGAAAGGAGAGATCGAAGCCATCACGAGTTTACATGGGGTGGACGCTGAAATTATTGAATACACCATAACCGATAAGAATAAATTGATCCACAAGCCGCTGCATCAGCTCAATTTTCCAAAACAGGCGTTGATCGCCGGTGTAATCCGAGATGATGAGAGCATTATTCCAGATGGTAGTTTCCAACTTCAGGTAGATGATAAGGTGATTGTTTTTGCAGAGCCGGAAGCCATTGGATTGATCGAAAAAATGTTCAGGTAATGAAGTCGATCAGATACAGATCGATCCTTCGGGTTATGGGGGTTTTGCTATGTATTATCGCATTTGCCATGACATTTAGTTTGCCGATGTCGTGGTATTTTGAGACGGGTAACTTTTCTGATTTTGTCAGCAGCATATTGATATGTCTGCTCTGCGGGGTGCTTTGTCTGTTAACTTCGCGCCACAAGGCCCTTAACGTAACCAAAAGGGAAGGCTATTTGATTGTTTTCCTCGCATGGATCGTATTGTGGATATCGTGTTCGTTGCCTTATATAGTATCCGGGACGATGAACTCCATCACCGATGTGTTTTTCGAGACTATGTCTGGATTGACAACGACGGGCGCATCGGTCATTAATGATATTGAACAAATGCCCAGAGACATCCTTTTCTGGCGTAGTTTTACAGCATGGCTGGGAGGGATGGGTATTATTGTGTTAACGGTGGCCTTGTTGCCACTATTGGGCATAGGTGGCATCGAACTTTTTGTAGCCGAAGCACCAGGCCCCACATCGGAGAAACTGCACCCACGGATCAAAGATACCGCAAAGTTTTTATGGTACATCTATTTAGGACTGACTTTGGTCCTGTGGTTTATACTTTGGGTTTTCGGTATGGATTGGTATGATAGTCTCAATCACGCCCTGACGACAATGTCCACCTGTGGTTTTAGTACCAAAAACGCCAGTATTGCATTTTTCAGCCCTCATCTTCAATACATTGTAGCGCTTTTTATGTTTCTCGCAGGTGTGAATTACTCATTGTATTATCTGGCCTTACGACGTAAGTTCAATACAGTGTTACTTAGTGACGAGCTCAAAAACTACTTTTTTCTGGTCCTCGGCCTGACTTTTATGATTACCCTGATAGTCTATTACTCGATTGACATCACGCTCGAACAAGCATTCAGGGATTCCCTGTTTCAGATCATATCAATAATTACTACGACCGGTTTTGTAACAGCAGATTACACGAGTTGGACACCGGTGCTAACGGCTGTATTTTTTGTGCTGTTGTTTATGGGAGCATGCGCCGGTTCAACATCTGGCGGGATAAAGATTATCCGCCATACCGTGCTGTTTAAAAATTCCATATTGGAGTTTAAACGCCTGCTCCATCCCAGAGCAATGATCAGGCTCAAGCTCAATGGAAAAATTGTACCTCCCAGGGTGCTGACCCATATCCTGGTGTTTTTCTTGCTGTACATCGGTACTTTTGTGATTGGTACTCTGATCGTCATTGCCACTGGGGTGGATATGGTCACGGCTGCAGGTGCCGTAGCATCCTCCATTAGCAATGTGGGTCCGGCGATCGGAGAGGTGGGACCGGTCAATAATTTCGCACCGCTCAACGATATGACCAAATGGGTACTTGCCTGGATCATGTTGATCGGACGTTTGGAACTGTTTACCGTGCTGATTATTTTCACACCGTATTTCTGGGAAAAGTAACTTTGCACCGAAATAGGAGTGCACTCCGAAAAGTGGGTTTATCGCAAAAGTAACCCCGTGTCCTACCTGATTACATCGGGCAGGCAGGTCAGACTTTCTTGAGTAGACTCAAATATGAATTCTAAGTCGCTTTGGTCGACTAATCACAAATTTTCATTATATTTACGCAAAAATTACGATCAATGGCAACATTTGAGATAACCGGAAAGTTATTTAAAAAATTTGACACCGAGCAAAAAACGCAGTCATTTAGCGCGCGGGAATTCGTCCTCGAAGTGAATGACAACAATTATATGCAACTCATCAAATTCCAGCTCACTCAGGATCGTTGCGGTCTGCTAGATCCCTATGATGAAGGACAGGAAGTAAAAGTGTTTTTTGATTTACGAGGCCGGGAATGGAACGGCAAATACTTTACCAATCTCAATGCCTGGAAACTCGAAACACATCAGCCCGGAAACACCGGCGGATTCCCTGAAGAAGAGGATTTTGTATTTATGGATGAGAAGGAAGGGGAAACCAATTTTCAGGAATTTCCAGACGATGACATTCCTTTTTAGGCCTTCCTACCCATTTAACAATTTTTACAATTCGGCGTACTGCCCAATCTCATTCTGTAGAATCATCGGATTCTTCAGCCTGATTTGTGGATTTATCATCACACTTTGTGTGGACGCTCAGGCCCAGCAGGTCATCGGATTGTCCACCCAGTATGATGATCGGTACGACAAATGGATCATAGTAACCGATACCGAAGGGTTGGAAGGTACCATCGAAGCGACCTGGGCCATGCTTGGAGATTTCACAGAATGGCAATACAACCTGGGAGACCAAAGCGGCATTATCAGAATGCGGCAAAAAAATGACCCCAACGTGTGGGAAGTTCTCGGCGGAGGTGAAATAATCGAAGCCCGTACAGTATTCCCCGGCGAGCGGAATCACTGGCAGATAAATAACGGACGAATTAGGGTAGATGTCAAAACCTACCGGCGCCAGCCCGAACAATGGTTGGTTGAATACAAACAGGAAGAAATTTATTTTTACACCTATCAGGAATACGACTTACGGGATTGGGTGGTAGAAAACAAAGCCACATTTAATCTTCCAATGCAACTGGCTCTAATTTTCATTCCCATCCTCCAGGTTATCGGACCATAGAGAATCTCTGAACTTACTACCCAAATAAGCTGTTCCACATCACGCCATATATTTCTTCGGGCGATAGCTGTGAGGAAGGCAACGGATGATTGGAAATGCAGACCGGATGGTATTCCTCAGGTACCAGGGGGCTGCCATGACTACCTTTGACCAGACGGGCATCCAGCGAAATCACATCGAGAATATATCGAAAACCCAGTTTTTTACGAAGTATTTTATAGGCTGCCCGTGCTTTAATCATTGGATTGGACTGGTCAAAAAACATTTCCGCAGGATCGTAACCCGGTTTACGATGAATCTGTACGGTCCGGGCAAAATCAGGGGCCCGATGATCATCATCCCAATAATAATACGTAAACCAGGCATCATCATCTGCTATCAATACCAAATCACCTGCTCTACTGTGATCTATCTGAAATTCCGATTTCCCCTCCGCATCAAGAATCCTCGCAATGCCCTCAGTTTTTTCCAATAACGCCCTCACTTGTGCAACGATGGCAGCGTCATTAATGTACACATGTGCTATCTGGTGATCCGCTACCGCAAATGCCTGAGATGCTCCGGCGTCCAGTAACTCTTTCCCGTTTTCCTCCCGGACCGCAATCCAGCTGTGTTCCCTGAACAGACGGTTGAGGTGAATAGGTCGGTGCACCGGATTGATCCCGTATTCTGACAATAGTATAATCCGGCTATCCTGCTTTTCATAATGCCGAACCAATAGGCGGACCACTTCATCGATCTGTCTAAGACTCTCCGAAGAAGCCGGATCCAGGTGGCTGTATTTTTGTAAATTGTAATCCAGATGGGGCAAATAAATCAACGTGAGCGTAGGATCGTGTTTTCGGTCAACATATACCGACGCATCGGCAATCCACTGGCTGGCTTTGATGGAAGTCCCTGGGCCCCAAAATTGAAAAAGGGGAAAAGTACCCAATTCCCGTTGAAGTTCATCCCGCAATCCGGCTGGATATGTATAGCAATCCGGTACTTTTACTCCATCGGATCGGTACTGGGGCCGGGGAGTCGCTGAAAATTCCACCCGGCTGTACATGTTATACCACCAGAACATTTTGGAACAGGTGAATTCGGGATTCTTTTCCCGGGCCTTTTCCCATATTTTTGGTGCTTCAACCAGATGATCCGATTGCTTCCAGAATTTTATCTCAGCTTCCTGACGATCATACCATCCATTTCCCACAATACCCTGCTTAGTGGCCGGCTTTCCTGTGATATAAACCGACTGTGAAGCTGTGGTCAGGGCCGGGAAAGGCGGACTGATCCGCGCAGCGTGATGAAGCTTTTGAAAGCGACTGATGAAAGGAGTGTGCTCCCCAATAACACTCTCACTCAAGCCCACCACATCAATTACTACAGTCTTTTTCATATCCTTTTAATTCTTTGAACTTCATTTTTAAAAATGCGGGAGAACCGATTCAAACTCCCGGATGATGGAATCCCCGATCGGCAATTTCAAATCCTCGGGCAATACCTCCCAGGTGTAAGTTTCCAGTTCGAAATGCCTGGTCAGGTGTTCTTTTTTATGAAGGGCCAGAATTTCATCCACGTAGGGCCTGGTGGAGCGCAAGGGGCCATACTGGTCAGTGAACAACGGTACATGGAAATGGACGCGCCATTCTTCCCCCCGGATATCCCTTGATTCCAAAGCCTGGGGCAGATCCGGAAATTTGTGAAGATCGCCATCGCGATCCAGGACCACCACCTGATGAAGGTATTGAGGTTCGATAAATGGTTGAAGCATTTCTGGTGGGGTTTCCGGGAGCAACCGAAGAGCAGAGCTCAATTGGATCTTTCCAATAGGAATTTGCTTCTGCTGTAATTCATTTACCAGATCAACCTGGTTTTCAAATTCCACGGCCATATGGCAAACATCATAACACAACCGGATATGCCGACGGATAATTTCATCTGATTTTGATATATGCAAACCACTGCTTATCAATGCATTTTGAGCCGTCGGCAAAAGTATTTCTTCATACCAATTAATAAACTCTTCTCCATTTTCGATCAGGCCATCCGGTTCTGGTTCCAAATCCAGGTGCAACACCTTTCCGGTTGATTTATATAGGCCATGTAGGTATTCTGCAATTTCAATGATCTGCTGGGTTGCCTTCTCGATAGCAAATAATCGATCAGACTCAGATTGATACCAGTGCCGATAGGACAGGGGAGATGTGGATATGCCCCCTTCCTTAAGATCGTCAGGTAAAAGACTGGCCAGAATGTCAAACAACCGAATGGTATATTCGAATCGTTCGGGAATAGTCCAATCCGGTTTATGGACCTCATCCTTGATGACCGCATGGTGAAAATTGCCATACGGGAATCCATTGAGGGTAAACACATATAAATCGTGATCATCCAGCCAGTCACGAAACTCATTCAATGTCCGCTCATCCATCAAATCCAGAGACATATGGTGGCTAACTCGCAGACCTATACCCATTTTTTGCTCCGGCGCAACCTGTGCTTTGATTTCAGGAAGATGCTTCTTCAACTCTTCGAAATGTGTTTTCCATTTCTGTCCCGGATGAATATTGGTGCAGTATGTCAGGTGTACCCCATCAATTTCCATGTTTCACCGCGTTTGTTGATAACAATTGAATAGCCTGTTCCATCTTTACCCGGTCGATTTCATTTACTTCAAAACCCTGACCGACACTTCTCAATAGGGTGATGGTCAGCTGTCCACCAAGATGTTCCCGGAACTCCTCCAATCCGACCAGCAGTTGTGTGCTATTGATTTGATTTAAATACTTAAAACTCGGTGCAAATCCCAGATCGTCAAACAAATTCCGAATCCTAACCACACTTGTTTCGTCGATATATCCCATCAACCCCGAATAAATAGTATCCAGCACAATGCCCACTGCTACGGCTTCACCATGTCTGATGTCATATTGCGTCAGATCCTCCAGTTTATGCGCTGCCCAATGTCCAAAATCAAGTGGTCGAGCAGATCCTTTCTCAAAAGGATCACCACTGGTTATAATATGGTTCAGATGCAAACGTGCACATTGTATGATGGAACTTTGCAGGCTTTCTTCCTCGAAGCGACTTAATCGGGAAGCATGATCCTCCAGCCAGTAGAAGAACGAAGCATCTCGAATCAACGCAACTTTAACCGCCTCGGCCAATCCGGCACGTTTATCCCTGTCTGACAAGGTTTGTAAAAACCTCGCATCATTCCATACTGCATTAGGAGGTGTAAAACTGCCCAGGTAATTTTTCTTATGGAAATAGTTAATTCCATTTTTTACCCCAATTCCAGAATCATTTTGAGACAGGACGGTGGTCGGAATACGGATATGCCTCACGCCCCGGTGTGAAATGGCGGCTGCATAGCCCACCGCATCTAGGAAAGCCCCGCCCCCGATGGCAATCACCCAGGAATGTCGGTCAATTTTGTGCAAATCAATGGCTCTCAGCATTTTTTCATGGGTCTCTCTTTCGTTCTTGACTTTTTCTCCGCCAGGAAAAATATAAAAATGCTGTACCAGTTCCACCGCCTGGATATTTCTGAAATAAGCTTCAATCTCCGGAATAAGTCCGGGGAAATGATCTGTAACGCCCTGATCGATCATAACCAACACTTTGGAAATCTGATTTTCTTCCCGGAATCTGTCCATGAAGAACTTGCGAACCAAAGGGTTATCCGCCATAAACAAGTGGTGCGTAAAATCGATATTATAGGAATATCGAATCGAAAATTCCGCTTTCAAGCGGGTTTCAATGATGGGATGTGGAGTTGAATCGTTCATTATCTGATTTAAAGTCAATACAAGGTATCCTTTTTTAGGTAACAGAAAAATACCTTCCCAGTTTTTGAGATACGGGTAATAATATCAACATCAAAAAAGCAATAGGCCAGAAGTCGGTCATACTCACCCATACCGAGTCCAGAATGATAATCCCGATCACCCCACGTTTGACGGTTTGGCGAATATGTTCTGCCGAGGGTGTAGCCAGTGCTTTAAAGAGCGAGGGCAGGACGAAGAGCAGATGAATAGCGGTGAACAGAGCAGGCAACCATAACCGGTCGTATTGTAATCCAATTGCGAGTATGCCGGTATCAGCCAGGATAAAAAGGACCAATGCTACTCCCAGCGGCCGGCTGCTACTACCATGAACTTCTCCCCGGCTGACCATGGTAATCGCAAAAATATAGATTATGGGAATAATGGCGATGAGATAATGACCAGCCAAAGCTTGTGGTATAAAACTGAGTCCGACCAATAAATTGAGTCCTCGAAGAATTCCCATATTTAAGGGTCCGATCAGGGCATGGTGTTTACTCCACTTGTTGTAAATATATGAAAACAGCGTGATTGCAATAGCAAGCAAACCGCTGTACCAATGGTGCAAAAACGCCAATAAGATTCCGGTCATTAACAGGATAATGACAAAAATCAAAGCCCGGGTAAGTGAAATCCGACCGGAAGGCAACGGTCTTTCCGGACGTTCCACCCGATCAAGATGGACATCCGCAATATCATTCATGGCAATCCCACCAGCATACAATAATATCGATGCACACACCAGCCATATCACCCCGAACCACGCTGGTTCAGCGATGGTGTGGCTGGTCGATACCAGAGTAGCCAGAAAGACCCCACCCAGGACGTCAGTAGCTGAAGTCACCAGATTGGCCGGCCGGACCAATTGCAAATAAGGACTGGATTTCAAACTCATTCGATTATGACCGAATCCTTATCAATCCGAGGCTGCTGGCCACCCCGCAGCACAGTATTTCCTTCATACCTGGCACTTTGATCCACTTCCTGAAGCCCAAGCAATAGATTTCTATCGATCTGCCCACTCTGACTGAACGCCTCAATGGCATTTTCATATGTTACCTGGCGAATGTGATCTTCTGGGATTCCCTGTGCGATCATCAGTGCTGCCGTTTTCGGTACAGCAAGTGGATCACTGATTCCCCAATCAGCCGCACTGTTGATCATGATCCTTTCGGGACCATATTGTTTCACTACTTCAACCATTCGTTGATTTCCCATTTTGGTAAAAGGATAAATCGTAAAAGCAGCCCAAAAGCCCTGATCGAGAACTGACTTTACGGTTTCTTCGTTGTTGTGGTCAATGATAACCATTGACGGATCAATACCGTGTTCCAGTGCAATAGACATACTCCTTTCCGTGCCCTGTTTTTTATCCCGGTGCGGGGTATGCACCTGTACCGGAAGATTACCCTGACGCGCCAGTTCCAATTGGGCCCGGTAATATTTATCCTCAAGTGGAGTCTGGTCGTCAAAACCTATTTCCCCAACGCCTACGACGCCCTCTTTGTAAAGATACATCGGCAAAATCTCCATGACCTGCTCCGCAAGTTCTTCATTGTTGGACTCCCGTGAATTGAGCCCCATGGTACAATAGTGCATGATGCCGAACTGTGACGACCGGAAACGCTCCCAACCGATCAGGCTGTTGTAGTAATCCCGGAATGTAGACACCCCTGTACGCGGTTGCCCCAGCCAGAAGGCCGGTTCGATGATGCCTACCACCCCGGCATCGGCCAATGCCTGGTAATCATCGGTCGTTCGGGAGGTCATGTGGATATGTGGGTCAAAAAATTTCCACCCCTGGATTTCCCTGCGGTAATCAAACCCTTCAAGTGGATCCTTCCGTTCAGGAGGTTCTGTCCCCTGGAAGTGAGAGGGATTTTGATTCAATTTATTAGTTGATGACATACTATGATAATTTTGGTTGTTGTTATTGGAGTGGTGACATCACTGAATGTATTCTGTCTCAATCGGTTGCCAGGTTTTCCCAATCCACTACCGGATTTTTCGAACCGCTGAAATACTGATGGAAACGTTCGGAGAAGGAATTCGGTGCGGCGTCGGCATGTTTTTTCCAAAGCAAATAAGCCGCCGTTCGATTGCCTGGTTCTTCAGAGGTGATCAGGTGTTCGGCATCCTGCCAATACCGTATGGAGGGGAAGGGCTCGGTCAGAAACCATACTTCCGGTGGAAGGGTCCGACCGGCTGCCCAGCGTTCGTGGGCAAAATCGGATATGGCCCTGGCCAGTTCTTCATTTCTCCGGTCCTGCAATCCCGTTATCTGCCAAATCGACTTACCGGCAAAGATCGTTTTCAGCACCAACTGGTTCCAGGCCGGATCGTCAAAATAAATCGCCGGATAAGGATTGTTGAAAGCCATTGCATCAAATATCAGACCCACATTGGATCGGATCGCTTCAGTGGCTCTGAATTTCCAGGTTTCCTCATATGGGAATAACGAAATAGCCGCATATATGGCCTGCGCTTCACGATTATCCGAAGTCCGGAACAGGGCGGATATGGTATCGTGAAAACCCGCTTGATCGCCCTCATCCATCGAAAGTAGAAGCACGGTTCGCGCCAATTGATCCCGGGTCCATTTGGCGAGCGATATTTTATACTTCTTCTCACTAATCTGTATGTATCCACCGCTAACGGATTCCCGTGCGATATGGCGATGGGCCATAACGAAACCCAGTTTCCTTCCAGCGAGGTCAAGCGCGAGCGTTTGTTGTAGCCACTGCCATTCCGACTCGGTACAATCAGTTTTGAACTGTGTAGTTAATAATTCCTGCGAATTCATTTCTCTGGTTTAGAATTTCAGATATACCTTTGACCACCTTAAGTTAAAGTGATGCTCCTAATGGTTTCAAATCCTGTATAGTTACAGCAAATCGGAAGCTAAATCTAATTTCAGAGACCACTTAATAAAAATTTAATGTATCCATCATCTTTTTTTCCCTACAATCGTTATTTGAACGTACCTTTACAAGAATTAAAATCTGAACCACGGCGGACCGGAAGCATTCTGTCTGCGATGATCTTTTCCGGAAAGCACTGGCTGAGAGGTTTCCGAAATGGATATAAAGGGGTAAACACAAATGAACAAAACCATCGTAAAAGGGATCGGGCATTATATACCGGAAAGAATTGTTACTAACCAGGATCTGGAACAGGTCATGGATACCAACCACGAGTGGATTCTTGAAAGGACGGGCATCAGGCAGCGTCACGTGGCCAGGCGATTTGAAGAAACGACCGCAACCATGGGAGCAAAGGCAGCTGAAATGGCCATCGCAGACGCCGGCATCGATAAAAACGATATAGACTTTATTATTTTCGCTACTCTGAGTCCGGATTATTATTTTCCCGGTTGCGGTGTGCTCGTTCAGCGACTATTGGGTATCGCCGGTGGAAATTGCGGTGCATTGGATATTCGCAATCAGTGCTCCGGTTTTATATATGGAATCAGTGTAGCAGATCAATTCATCAAAACCGGTACTTATCGGAATATTCTGCTGATAGGGAGTGAAGCCCATTCCATGGGTGTGGATTACTCCACCCGTGGGAGAGATATTTCGGTTATTTTCGGAGATGGAGCCGGAGCGGTAATTCTTCAACCCACTGGAGAATCAGGTCGGGGCATTATCACCACACATTTACATGCAGACGGCAGATACGCCGAAAAACTCGCGTTTATCAGCCCGGGAAGTCATGGCGGATATCACGATGAAGAGGTCGAAAAATACGGTTTTCCGGATGACCCGTTTGAATCGGTTTTTGTGACCCAAGCCATGCTGGACAACAAGCTGACTTTCCCGCACATGGATGGACAATTTGTTTTCAAACACGCCGTAACCATATTTCCGCAAGTGATTCGGGAAGTACTACAAGCTGCAGGAAAATCCACTTCGGATATTAATATGCTGATTCCACACCAGGCTAATTTAAGGATTAGTCAATACGTACAACGCAAATTAGGTCTATCCGATGACCAGGTGTACAATAACATACAAAAATATGGGAATACCACTGCAGCTTCGATCCCCATCGCGCTGTCCGAGGTTTTCCATGCAGGAAAAATCAATCCGGGCGACCTGGTCTGTCTGGCAGCTTTTGGAAGTGGTTTTACGTGGGGTGCTGCCCTGCTCAATTGGTAATCGACAAACAAATCAATGGAAAAAATTAGTAAAGTAGATATTCTGGCCGTGGGCGCACATCCGGATGATGTGGAATTGAGTATATCTGGTACGCTCGCGGCTCAAAAAAAAAGAAATAATACATTTGGCATTCTGGACCTGACTCAGGGCGAACTGGGAACCCGGGGCACACCCGAACTCCGTCTGGAAGAAGCGGATCGGGCAGCGCGGATTCTGGGTGCTGAATTCCGGGTCAATCTCGGTTTCAGGGATGGCTTATTTACAGGGACGGAAGCGGAAAAACTTGAAATCGTGAAAATTATCAGGGCCGCCCAACCGAAAATCCTGATCGCCAATGCCATCAATGACCGACATCCCGATCACGGACGCGCCGCCCGACTGGTATATGACGCCTGGTTCCTTGCCGGTCTGAAATCCATAGAAACGCACATCGATGGAAATTTACAGGAACGCTGGAGGCCTCATGTGATCTATAATTATCTTCAGGATTATATCGTGCGACCCGATTTCGTGATGGATATCAGCGAAACTTTCAATATTAAGATGGAATCCATTAAGGCTTTTCGCTCCCAGTTCTATGATCCGGAAAGCAATGAACCGGATTCACCCCTCACCAACAAGGATTTTTTCGATCAAATCCAGGGCAGGGCTCGCTCGCTGGGCCGACAGATCGGAGTAGAATATGCGGAGGGACTTACCGCCCCACGATATGTGGGTGTACGTAATTTATTCGATTTGGTGTAAACTGTTCTTTTTTAGTACTTATGATCTCTGACAAAATCCCATTGATAAAAGAATTCAGTAAACTATATCGTAATCAGTTGTTGGAAGATGTCCTTCCATTTTGGGTCAAACATTCCCCAGACCAGAAATATGGTGGGTATTTCACCAGTCTGGATCGCAAAGGTCAGGTTTACGATACCGATAAATTTGTCTGGCTACAATGCCGGCAGGTATGGACACTGGCCAGGTTATACCAGGACATAAAAGCGGATCCGGAATGGGCTGACCTTGCGATCCAGGGTGCAGAATTTCTTCAGAATCACGGTCGTGATGCAGAAGGCCACTGGTATTTTGCATTGGATCGCAGTGGACAACCATTGATACAGCCTTACAATATTTTTTCTGATTGTTTTGCAGCGATGGCATTTGGTCAACTATACCAAATTACCCGTGACGAAACACATAAACGGATTGCGGTGGATACCTTTCACCAGATTCTCAGCCGCCGAGATAATCCCAAAGGGCACTATTCCAAGGTTTATCCCGGTACCCGCCCCATGAAAAGTTTTGCACTTCCCATGATCCTGTGCAATCTTGTCCTCGAACTTGAATCGGTCCTGGATTCAGACACGGTGGAAGCCACCATACGGGATGGTATCCATCAGGTCATGGAAGTATTCTATCAACCGGAAATCCTGGGTGGGGTAATCCTTGAAAATGTGTCAGCGGACGGGAAATTTTCTAACACTTATGAAGGTCGCCTGATCAATCCCGGACATATTCTTGAAGCCATGTGGTTTGTGATGGATCTGGCCAAAAGACAAAATGATACCTCGCTCATCGGTCAGGCTGAAGCTATTTCACTACACATTTTGGAATTGGGATGGGACCAGGAATTCGGAGGAATTTACTATTTTATGGATGCACTGGGTCACCCCTTACAACAATTGGAATGGGATCAGAAATTGTGGTGGGTGCATCTGGAAGCTATGGTGGCCGCCATAAAGGGCTTTAACCTGACCGGTAATCAAAAAATGTGGGAATGGTTTGTGAAGTTGCATCATTACGCACAAAACCATTTTCCAGACCCGGAATTCGGTGAATGGTACGGGTACCTCAATCGGCGAGGAGAAGTTTTGATCCCGGCCAAGGGAGGAAAATGGAAAGGTTGCTTTCATGTACCCCGTGGGTTGTATCAGATTTGGTCTACTCTGGTAGCGACGAACGAAAAGTCCGGAAGGTCCAAACTTTAACGCAATTGCTCCAGCATCAGCCGCTGGTGATCACCTTTTTGTTCCAGGTAATTGACGTACGATACAGAACCCAGACGAAAGAGGCATTGAATTTTATTTTCGGCATTGATCTTGTCCTCCAGCCGACAAAATAATGGTGGATCATGCTCCATCCCGGGATCGGGTAACATAATCGAATAGTTTTTCACTGGAGTAGAAACGATTCCCAGTACCGGAATTTTCTGATGAAGCTGATCAGCCAATACAGAAAATGACTCATGCACCACGGTCTTATCCGATATCTTCAGACCTTGGGCAGTCAGGTTGTTACTGAGGGCGAAACACAGAACAGCCACCAGGATAAGTTGAAAAGTGAATGAAACGAATCTCATCTGCATATTCATTTGATCTCTTATTCTGCACAAATTAGGAAAATTTATCTGAATTGATCAAAAATTTCTTATATATGAGCTGCTAAACAGTGTATCAATCCAAATACGAACGAATGCCTTTAAGAATCCTAAAAGCTTCTGCCGGCTCAGGAAAAACCTTTACGCTGACCGAAACGTACATCCGATACTGTCTGGATGAACGTTACCAGCTAGAATTTTCCAACATTCTGGCCATCACCTTTACCAATAAAGCCAGTGCCGAAATGAAGGACCGGATTCTGGGACTGTTGTATACTTTGTCACAGGAACCGGCTGCCTATCCCGGCATTGACGTCTTACGGGAAGACCTTCAAATGTCCCTGGAAGCGATCCAACACAAATGCAACCAAATCCTCCACCGGATATTGGAGAAATTTGACCTGTTCACCATCACCACCATCGACAGTTTCTTTACCAGACTGTATGGATCGATGACGCTGGACCTATTCGAAGATATTCCCCGTGACATCACTTTTGACGATGAAAAAGCATTGGAATTTGCGGCCGACCAATTGATTTCATCAGCACAAAAAGACCCTGTACTTCAGAAGGTGGTCATCGATCTCCTGGATGAAAAGATTAGAGAAGGCGAAGGGGTCGGACTCAAAAATAGCCTGACAAAATTGGGCAAGGAATTATTCAACGATGAATTTCTACGACTCCGCGAACACCAGGATTATACCCACCCCGCCAGTGACATCCATCAGGCATTGACAACAACAATCGAAATTCTCAATGAACAATTAGAAGAATTTCAATCCCGACTGGATGGTTTAATCCGTTCGGTCGGTCTGTCCCACAGCGATTTTGCCTATAGCTTTACCCGATCACTGGTCACCAAAGACAATCTGGTGGATTTGCACCAATTATCCCGATTTGTGAATATCACGAATCCGGAAAAATGGTTCACCAAGGGTAAATACGACGAAATGATGGAAAGGGTCTTGCCGGTGTTTCAGGAGTTGTTGAAAACCGGGCAGGAATATTACGATTTTGTCGAGAACCATTACCGTAAATACGCGACCTACCAGGCCGTCCTGAATAATTATGGCCCGTATCGTGTCCTTCGGTTTCTTAAGGATGCTGTCCAGGATTACCTGACTTATCAACGCCAGATTTTCCTGTCGGACATCAATTTGCGGATCAACCAAAAAATCAGTGATGATGATGCGATGATCGTCTATGAAAAACTCGGACAACGTATCCGGTCGATCATGATCGATGAATTTCAGGACACATCTCAGATACAGTGGGATAACCTCAAACCACTCATTCGCAATAATCTGGCAGAAGGATATCCAAATCTCGTGGTCGGTGACGTCAAACAGGCCATCTATCGATTTCGCAACGGTAATTGGGAAATTATGGAAATCCAGGTACCCGAATTCAAAAAACAGTGGTTGGAAAGCAATGAGAAACTAATCGACAATCTGAAGTATAACTGGCGTAGTAGTCCGGATATCGTCAGTTTCAACAACGATTTTTTTGCTCAGGTCTCGCAGAAAATCAGCGATTTAATCACCCCGTTCATTGAGGCGGTATATCCGAACCTCCATTCCGTTGCCCCTACACCCGATCACGGAAAAGAGCTGAAATTGCTTATGGATGCCCCATTACGCGTATATGAGTTGTCCGCTCAACAAGTTCCCGAAAAAAACCAAAATCTTTCTGGGTATGTCAAAATTTCTCATACCGAAGCAGTCAAAGAAACTCCCAAAGAAGAGATGGAAATGGACCGAATGGAATGGCTCCGGTCCGTCCTGGAGGGTGTATTTGAGGATGGATACCAGGGCAGCGAAATAGGTATTTTGGCCAGGGGGCGTAAGGAAATGGCGATTATTTCAGATTATCTAACGCGCTGGTCCACTACGGATGTACGTTTCCGGTTTACTTCGGAGGATTCACTCCGGCTGGAGCTGTCGGATGGGGTCCAACTTCTGATAGCCGCCCTGAAGATCAAATCCAACATCGATGTAACCATCAATCAAATGGTATTTTGTAATTACTATATCAAACTACAGACAGATAGTGACACCACCTGGACAGGTGCACTACCGGGATCGAATTCTCCAGCAGAAGAGATCCTGAAATCGGACCTCTTCCGACACAAAGGGATCGAACAGCTGGCACTTTTTCTGGAGACCGTTGTAACCCATGCGGGTCTGACGAATCACCAAGGTCAATGGCCCTATTTGATCCGCCTCATTGAAGAAGTGAAAAAATTCGAGCTCAGGAATGGCCCGGATGTGCCCGCTTTTCTGGAAGAATGGGAGCATCGGATTCGAGAAGTTAAAATTCAGATGTCAGAAGATTCGGAAAAAATCAGGCTGTTTACCATTCATAAATCCAAAGGTCTGGAGTTTGATGTCGTTATTTTACCCTACGGGGAATGGAAATTTGAAGTATCCGGTCAGCAGGACATCCTTTGGGTGCAGGATCAGTCCGATGAAATCCTTAAGCTCGCGGGTCCACTGCCGGTCAATTATTCTTCAGACCTCCTTCAATCCGCTTTCGGACAGGCTTATCTCTCAGAATATCTGCGCAATGTCATGGACAATATCAACCTGCTGTATGTTGCTATGACCCGTCCACGGCACCAGTTGTACATCAGGCTACAGGATCAGAAATCTTCCTCTGGAAAAAATAAAAAAGTGGAAGATAAACCCATTCAATCCACCATTGATTTGTTTCGATTGGCGTACCCAGACCTTCACAATAGCGAAGTCTCATTGGGTCAAAGGATGGAAAAGCCTTTTTCGAACCAGGGAAAAGATTCCCCTGGCAGTATCAGTCTGGAGGCTTACTTTTTGAGAAAATCGCGGGTACCGTTGATACTCAAACCTGGTTTTGACGGGACACAGGACGAATCCATCGGACAGGGACTGGTCCTTCATGATATTCTGGAATCGCTCAAATACGATACCGATATCCCCGCAGCGGTAGCCCGGGCCATTCTGGATGGGATCATCCGGGAAAATGAACGGGCTGTATGGATTGACAAACTGGAATCAATGGTGAATTTTCTGCCAGTACGGGATTTTTACAAACCTGAATGGAAGGTATATAATGAGAAATCCATAATGACCGTCGAGGGATTCGAATACAGGCCCGACCGAATTCAGGAAAACGGACAGGAATATGTAGTCCTCGATTACAAGACCGGCAAACCTGCATCGGAACACCACCATCAAATCCGTCGATACAAATCTATCGTGAAAGACATGGTTTCGCTTCCGGTGAGGAGTTTTATATATTATCTAAACATTCCCAAATTAGTTGAAGTTCAATAACCCATTCACCTGATACACAGAGATATGTCATTTTTAAATAATGCGGCCAATCAAATCTGGGAAGAATATGGAAAACCGATCTCCGATCATCTGTTCCTATTTCCTTCCCGCCGGTCCATGCTGTATTTCAAACAAGCCCTAACAAAAGCAGCAGGTCAAAACTTATGGGTGCCGGATTGTCATACACTTGAAAGATGGATTTTGGACCAGTCCGGGTACCTGCCTGTAGAATCCATAACAGGGACCTACGAACTTTATCAGGCCGCACGGCAGGTAGGTTTCACAGAACATAGCTTTGAAGCTTTTTATCCCCTGGCGCAAATTATTCTCAGTGATTTTGAAGAGGTTGATATGGCACTGATTCCCACCAGTAAATTCTGGGCACATACATCGGAATGGGTTTCAATGGGGGATCTGGATGCCTCTGCAAAGGTCTGGAATGCTATGAACGACACCCCGCTGAAAACGCAATGGTTAGTCAATTGGAAGCATCTTAAAAATCTTTATGACTTGTTCACTCAGAATTTGGAGAACCAGCAACTGTCGACCAAGGGAAGAATATACCGGGAAACAGCAGGGAAAATGGATCAACTTGCCCCTCTTATCTATCCCCGAATTCATGTGATTGGATTTAGCAGTCTAAGTCGAGCAGAGGCTGTTGTACTGGAATATTTCAAATCCCGGTATGAGGTATCCTTTTACTGGAATGATGTGCCTACCTTGATCCGACCGGGAATTGATGCAGGATTGAACATCCACAAATGGCGCTCACATTTCGGGCAGGATCTCCGATCCAATCCCCATAAAAAACCAGAAATCCGTCTCATTTCTGCCAATGGAATGGTATCCCAAATCAAGATGGCCAGCCAGATCCTCCATGAATCCAGCGGGGCAGAGGATGAAATGGCTGTGGTACTCCCGCATCCTTCTTTGATCGATCTTTTCCTGGCATCTTTTCCGGACAATAAATCCAGGGTAAATATTTCAATGGGTTATCCTCTGATATACAGCCCGGCCCGGTCATTGATCGACTGGACCCTAACGCTTTGGGAACATATGAACGAAAACCAGGGGCGTATTCGGAATACGGATTTTTCCTTGTTGACATCCCATCCCTACATACATTCTTATTTCCAGGATAGAAATATTCAGATTCCGGCATCCAGTCGGCTCTATTATAAAGCAGATGATTCTGACATTAGAAAAGCGGAGACAGAATTATTATTTGCTCCGATTTCAGCCCCTGTCGATGCACTTTCCCGGTTGATCGATTTAATCGACGATCTTATTTCAGCTCAGCGTGAATTATTTCACCGGGAAATTCTTCGGTACACCAGAGGCCGTCTTGTAAGGCTGTATGATCTCCTCTCCCCGGTGGAAGGTATCTCTTACGTATTCCTCAGAAGAATTCTGACCGAAATGATGCAGGAAGCTTCGATTCCATTCCGGGGGGAACCTTTGGTGGGTGTACAGGTACTAGGTGTGCAGGAAGTGCAAAACCTGGGATTCGATACGCTGATCATTCCGGGCATGAACGAAGAAATCCTCCCTTCGGGCAAAATCAGGTCTATGATTCCTTATTCGCTACGAAAGTTATACAGGTTACCGGATCAGGGCGATAAACATGCTGTACAATCTTATTATCTATGGTCATCGATCATTCAGGCGGGTACAGTCTGGTTAATTCACGGTCAGGGAGATGATTTTCTCGGATCCAAAGGCATGAATCGATATATTTTTCAGATCAAATACGGGAGCCTCGATCTTCCCGTGACGGAAGCATATATGGATCTGACTTTATCCGGATTTGAACCAGGGGACAAATCCATTCTGCTTAATCAGAAGTATGCAGATCGGCTACAACAATATCTGCAGGAGGAAGGACTGTCTCCCACTGCACTGTTGAGTTACATCACTTGTAAATTCCAATTCTTCCTGAGATATATTTTACGAATCCGGGAAGATGACGTAGCCACAGCAGGTTTGGATTACCGGCAAATGGGTACTATCATCCATGAAGTAATGTCTGAATTGTACAATCCGTGGCTGAACAAAAAATTGAATTCAGAGGATTTTGAAACGATCCAAAATCAAATAGAATCGGTGACCAGGCGGGCGTATGAACAATTATATCCCGAAGACGCCGCAGAATCTCTGCACCAGGGAATACATTGGCTGGAACAGCAGATTATTGTAAAAGCCGTACACCGAATCATCAGTATTGACGAACGAAAAAAAGAAATGAGCATACGATTTTTGGAAGCCGATCGTCATACCCAAATTGATACAGCCAGGATTAAAAATGTAAAACTTCGGGGTAAAATTGATCGGGTGGATCAGATCGGTAACACACTACGGATCATTGACTATAAAACCGGTCAGAGCAAAATGAACAATAAGTCCATTGCCCAACTCTGGGAGGATAACAATCCCCAGCACAATTGGCAATTGCTGTTTTATGCTTATTTAATCCGGGCATCGATTGGCACCACTGAATTCGAAATGGGGCATTATACCCTCACAGACAAAAAATTGTTTACCCAGCTTAAAAATGGTAGCCGAACCCTTCATACTGGAGCTGATCTCGAAGATTTTGAAAATGTGCTGGGAGAAATCATTGATTCGATGGTTGATCCGGATATTCCCTTTTCTCAGACGGAAGATACCAACCGATGCAAGTATTGTGCATTCAAAACTTTTTGCGAACGACAGGGAAATGGATGAGCATTGGCTTCGGTAAAAACGCTCCATTAAGAATTCAACCAAAGCCAATCAATGACCCACAACTATTGGCATTCACAATATACCCGTAATATGATATCTTAATTCCCGTGAATTGGATAGCCCTCAAAAGTCTGAGTGTCCCGGCGGTCCATATACGCCGCAGTACCTTCATTCCATTTTTAATTATTCACAAACTGGCTGCTTTTCATAGCCATTCATGGGAAATTCCAGCTACGAAATTCTGTTTCCCAAAGAAAGGTCAAATAAAATGAAAAGCTGGAATATTACCACTCCATGTCATCTTCCGTCTCCGATGAAAAAGTTCGGGGAGAACCATTCCCATAATCATTATCTTCATTTTCCTTCTCCCATTCCTCGTGTTTCCGGTCAAATTCTTCGTAGTCATAATTAGGTAGAAGCTCAGTTTTGATATGCTGGATAGCGCTATCCAAGCCTTCCTGAAAGCGATTAAAATCTTCCTTGTACAGGAAAATTTTATGTCGATTGTACCCATTTCCATCTGCCCGTCGGGTACTTTCAGTGATGGTAATGTAAAAGTCTTCCCCCTGCGTTTCTTTTACGTCAAAGAAGTAGGTACGACGCTTCCCCGCATTTACTTTTTGAGAATACACATTGTCAAGGTGACCTGATTTTCCTTTTTCCACAATTCGTTTCGTTTTTTATTGTTAAAATCAATTTCCGAAAGATTGATCACAGCACCTGGTGTCTGGAGAAATGAGATCAATTGGATTTTGAGGTTTTGTCCCGTTATTCTGTGATATTTCGCAGAAATCCTGAACTTTACCTTATATCCCGGCACGATCACCTTTACCTGTTATTACCCCACTGTCAAATCAATCCATCCGGATTAATGTCATGCAAAACTAAAAAGATTACTTAAAAAGTGAATAATTTTTTGTGTTAATCAGCGGAATACGGTCGATTCAATTAGAAATGAGGTGCTTACCTATCAAATAGATTCCAAAACTGCATGGTCAATCAGATGCCTGTAGAATTTATTGGAATAATACAATGTCTCATGTTTTCCGATGGCCGCAACCTGTCCGCGTTGAAGTACAATGATCTGATCGTACCGTACATTAGGATTGATCCGGTGGGTAATATTGAAC
>CBFGVZ010000027.1:0-24441 GCA_965652315.1 uncultured Saprospiraceae bacterium
CACGATCAATCATCGAGCTTGAGCACTTCAAGGAAAGCCTTTTGAGGCACTTCCACGTTACCAATCTGTCGCATTTTCTTTTTGCCTTTTTTCTGTTTTTCCAGCAATTTTCGTTTTCGTGTGATATCCCCTCCGTAACACTTGGCTGTCACATCTTTGCGGAGTGCAGATACGGTTTCCCGGGCGACCACCCGAGCGCCGATGGAGGCCTGGATTGCAATTTTAAATTGCTGGCGGGGTAACAGATCCTTCAGCTTTTTGCAGATCTTCCGGCCAAATGACTCCGCTTTTTCCCGGTGTACCAGGGCCGACAGCGCATCCACAGCATCACCATTGAGCAGAATATCCATTTTGACCAGGTCTGATGCCCGATAATTAAGCGGAGTGTAATCAAACGAAGCATATCCTCGCGAAATCGATTTCAAACGGTCATAAAAATCAAAAACGATTTCTGCCAGCGGGAGTTCAAAAGTCAATTCCACCCGCTCCGTCGTGAGATATACCTGATGGGTCATTGTACCTCGTTTCTCCATGCACAATGTCATGATGCTTCCGATATATTCCGGCTTGGTTATTATCTTGGCCTGGATATAAGGTTCTTCTACCCGATTGAGTAAGGTGGGGTCCGGCAAATCATTGGGTGTATTAATGATCAATTTATCCTGTGGTGCCTTATTGGTATAAGCGTAATACGACACGTTGGGAACGGTAGTGATTACCTCCTGGTCAAATTCTCTTGACAACCGCTCCTGTACGATCTCCAAATGCAACATACCGAGAAATCCGCACCGAAATCCAAATCCCAGCGCCGCCGACGATTCCGGTTCAAACACCAGACTCGCGTCATTGAGCTGCAACTTCTCCAGACTATCCCGTAAATCTTCATAGTCATCATTGTCAATAGGGAAAATCCCCGCAAACACCATTGGTTTCACTTCTTCAAACCCCTTAATGACCGATTTTGCCGGATTAGCAACCTGGGTAATGGTATCTCCTACCTTGATTTCCTTGCTCACTTTTATTCCGGTAATGATGTATCCAACGTCACCGGCAGATAGCGTTTTTTTAGGCTGCATATTGAGTTGCAGAACACCAATTTCTTCGGCGATGTATTCATTTTCAGTGTGGACAAACCGGACTGCATCGCCTTTTGTAAGTGTTCCATTGAATATCCTGAAGTAGGCAATCACACCCCGAAATGGGTTGAACACAGAATCAAATATCAAAGCGGTCAACGGGGCCTGAGGATCACCGGTCGGTGCAGGTATCCGGTCCACAATTGCGGATAGAATATTCTCCACTCCGTGTCCGGTTTTGCCGCTGGCCAGTATCACTTCATCCGCAGTGCATCCCAGTAAATCAACAATTTCGTCCGTAGCTTCATCAATGGAAGCAGATTCCATATCCACTTTATTGAGAATAGGTATGATCTCCAGGTCATGTTCCAGAGCCAGATATAAATTGGAAATAGTCTGCGCCTGAATACCCTGGGTAGCATCCACCAGCAATAACGCCCCTTCACACGCGGCAATTGATCGGGATACTTCGTAAGAAAAATCTACGTGGCCCGGTGTGTCTATCAGATTGAAAATGTACTCTGTACCATCAGAATGGGAATATTGCATTTGAATCGCATGACTTTTGATTGTGATTCCACGCTCTCGTTCCAAGTCCATATTATCCAGTGCCTGATCCTTCATTTCCCGTTCGGAAATGGTGTTGGTGTATTCCAGCAGTCGATCGGACAAGGTACTCTTGCCATGATCAATATGTGCGATGACGCAAAAATTTCTGATGTTGTTCATACCCCGCAAATATAGAGATTTTAATCAGATCACAGCGGTATTTGTTGACGTAAGTCTGATTTGTTTGTATGAGTTGTCAGCCTGTTTTCATGAGGGAATTTGAGGTATTCCAGAGCAGTGAAGCATTCCCGCGTACCGGAGAAGCAAAAATCCTTTCGACCATATTCAGTCGAAAGGATTTTTCGGATAAATTAGTATGTCCGGTCTTTTATTGCTTGACAATCCTGCTGACCGCTGATCCGGCTTTGGTTTTGATCCGGACAAAATAAAGCCCCGCAGGCATACCACTCATATCCATGGTGTATTGATTCGTACGAATATTGGTCACATGCTTCATATACCTGCCTTGCTGATCATACAGATAAATGGCCTCAAACGGATGGTCCAGATCGGTACGGATCATAAAGTCGTGCACCACCAGATTGGGGAAGATTTTCATTCCCGTTTCAATTTTAAGATTCTCCACACCTGACAATTCCCCAAGTTCGAGTGCAGCGTATGCCCTGGGCGCGAAAAACAATGCGATCGTATCAATATACCGCAACGCTTTTTCTCGTGACATATCAGGGTTTACCATGAGGCTCGCTTCAGAATTTACATTGGTTTCGGGATCCCAGTACTGCCACGGTCCTGCATCATTGGGTCCACCGGATCCAATAACTGGCATCAGGCCTTCGATATCTCCTCTTCGGGATTCAGCGACCAATGTGATACTGTCATCGAGTTCCAGATCAGTGAATATCTGATTGTTACCATACACATTGGCCAGAGAATCTATCAAAAAGCTTCCTTGTACCACAACCACCTGCTGGTTTGTAGTAGGGACTATCACGAATGCTTCCTTATATGCCGTAAACGGATCGGTCGGAACATGAGCACTGATAAACGGCCCATCACCAGCATCGAGCCAGGAAGTGTCTCCTACTGCGCCGCCTACGTTGACCGACAATTGAAAATCAGAATTATATCCCACATGATTGGGAACAGAAAGCGTATCACCGCTTAGGGGATGAATTCCATAAGAAGTGCCGTAAATATCACCATGGATCTGGGGCACAACCATCGGATCGGGTGTGCCGTCACCATTGATATCGCTTCCTATAAATTTGTCAATGACAATATCTTCGTACTGATCGATCACCGCACTATTCAAGACTACATAGCTGCCGGTTCCAAGACCCCATCCCACAATACGGGAAGTATCCACCTTGTAAGGATTTCCATTTTCTGCCACTTCTTTTTTGAAATATCGAATCGCCGTACGGAAATCCTGTACTCCCCGGTATGCCGCATTGATGAGGGTATTGGTTCGTTCCTCTACCGTCGGGGCGATCGGATTCCATCCCAGCCGATAGTCCATATTTGCAGCCACATACCCCATTTTAGCCAATCGCATTGCAAATTCTATGGACGAGTAATCATCGTCTTTACTGCCCGAAGTGGTACCGTTTAATGGATAGGGCAAAAAATTTCCGGAATGGCAGATCAATACCAAAGGCCGCAATTCCGAAGTGTCACCAGCTGGTTCATAAAGATCCAGTTTAAGATCCACCAGGGATGCTTTCCCTGTTTGAGGAACTGACAATACGGAATAGTTGGCCCCGTAAATGATGTCTTTAGTTATTTCAACCTCGCTGAATACGGTATCCAAAAATCGCTCCTGTCCCTGTACATACCAGGCAGTCATTAAAGTCAAATAAATGAGTAAGAATTTCTTCATAATTCAAGATTTTAAATTTCGTATAAGATAGTAAAATAACTTAACCTACCAATCCGGGGTCCGCCATAAGTTTGAAACTTTTGGTTATTTAACACATTTGAAGCACCCATTTTCAGGGTTAAATTCCACTTCACGAATTGCCAGTTCACTTGAATATCCAGCAGATCATATGTCGGTACATAGCCGGTGAATTGTGGAGAACCTTCAAACAAAAAACCTTCGATCCACTTATAATTAATATTAAATCCCCATCGATGGACGTTGGGATTGAGCGAACCAAAGTTCATCCGCCGACCGCTGAATCCCAGATTAAATTTGTGTTCAGGTGTATTAAATGCCGGTATAATGGGATCATCATTGAATTCTTTGTTCAATCGATTCCAGCTGTAATTCCCACGAAAAGACAGTACGTCCGTCATGAAGTAATTGAGCCCGACCGAAGCCCCCTGGGTGGTTACCTGATTGATCGAATTAGCTGAATACCGGTAAGCTTGTAACTTGTCAGGCAATCCTGTTCTCTGGTCAAACTGGCCGGTCAGACCGATATTGTACCCAATAAAATTATTGTATATACTGAAATAATAACCCGCATCCAGATACCATTGATCCCATAAAGTACTGCGAATACCAATCTCCACCGTTTTAACATTTTCTGGCCGGATTGGGTTAATCGAAAAATATTCAAGTTTGGATGATTCCAGGGTTTTAGTGTATTCATTGAACGACTCCAGAGAAATCAGCGAATCCACACCATGTAAGTTTCCGGAGAGGATGGCCCGACCGACGTTGAGATTCAGATATTGGTCGGTCAGGGTAGGATTGCGAATAGCACTTGAAAAAGAAAGCCTCAAAAAAGTATTTTGCCGGGGTTGGAATACGATAGAAGCAGCCGGAGAAACCAACCAGTCGAAGTTTTGGTTTTTATCTACTCGGATGGTTAGCGTCGTTGTCCATCTTTCCTGTTTACCCCATTTGTTTTCTGCCCCGGTATAAAAACCGAATTCGGAGTTGGTAATCACGATACCTGCTGAATCATAAAAAATGGTACCATCAGATTGAGGACGGTACAACCGGGCATTTCCGCCTACGGTCAAGCTTTTGAGAAACCGTGGTTCGAATTTATACTCCCCATGAATATGGTACAGTGCTGAACGATCGAAAAACCGGGTTCCGCGTTCCACTGAATTGGACTTGGAAGAAATCAGGCGGTGGAATACTTCCTCAAATCGAGGCGTACCGTATTCATAAAAAGCTTCTGTCCCATTGGAAATGGGGCTTGCCATATTGGCTGCAATCGCAGAATTTTGATGCCATTCCCGGAGGAGATCATGATGTGATAAAATCCAGGCTTGTGCCGCTTCTTCATCAAAATCGGTCACGACCATTCCATTTTCAAATGCTACATCCAGTGTAGGATACCCCATCCGAAACGGGGCCTGTTCATAGTGTCGGCGAAAATAATTGGTATAATCAGAAGACCAGACCTCATTGCTTTTCGCTTCCTCCTGTAGTCTCAATGCAGTAAAATAGGGGTCATAGCTTTCGCCTCCGTCATCCTTTGTCATGTATGCTCTCAGAAAATATTTATCTTTTTTACGGAATTCGATCCGGTTCTGAATGAATAATATATTCTTCAGACTGAACCTGTTGTCACCCTGATATACCGTGGTTCCCTGCCCCAGCGAGGAGGATAGGATGATCTCCGGGCTCAAAAAAGTCATTTCAGGTTTCAACCTAAAATGCACTGCTGCATTAGCTTTAAGATTGCGGGTATTGTAATCCACCAGTTCCGATTCCCGATAACCCTTTCTATGCCAGATCCCCATGCCGACATAGCGCCAGGGTGGAGCTGTAGAAAGGTCATTGCCTGGATAGTATTCATCTCCGTAAATATTTACAGCATCGTATCCCCCCGGATTGCGACGGTCCGTATCGGTCATGTAAACCGGATTGAAGTTGTCCGCTTCCCAATCCCGGGCCTTGAGGTAAGAAACATTGAATTTGTATGCAAGCCAGGCCTCCTCATTTTGATTCATCACTTTGTCATCCCAACGTACTGCAGTTTCTATCAGACTTCGCTCTCCTGCCTTAATAAATGCTGACAATCCAGGGTGAAAAAAAGGGTCTTTAGTTTCCATTGAAATTACACCATTAAACGCATTGGGCCCATAAAATGCAGAACTGGCTCCTACGATAACATCCACCTTATTCACGTCCAATTCCGACGCTCCAAGAAAATTTCCAAGCGAGAAATTGAGTCCTGGAGCCTGATTATCAACGCCATCAATTATTTGCAAAGAACGGACAGGGCTGGTACTGTTGAATCCCCGCGTATTTACTATTTTAAACCCCAGGCTGGCAGCTGTAAGATCGACACCTTTAAGACTTCCAAGTCCGTCATAGAAATTATCGGAAGGCGTCTCCCGAATGGCAGTCAAATCCAAAGATTCCACAGTCAGTGGCGCAGATTTTTGTTTCTCAGATATGCGTTCCCCCTGAATTACCACATTCCCCAGATGAATACTTTTGGATGACAAAAGAATAGTCAGGGGATGAGGATCCAGTTCAGCAATGTGGACCGTACTCGATTGGTACCCCAGATAGGTCACGACCAGGTCGAAGGGAGGTTGTAATTCGGTTTCTATACTGAATGTCCCGTCCCAATCCGTTGTGGTGCCCTGACTACTACCCTGAATCTGAACATTGGCACCAATCAACACATCACCGTGCTCTTTATCAAGGACCTTTCCCCGGATGGAGGTTTGGGATGACAAATGTGCAATTATAAATATTGAGAACAATCCTGCCAGAATAATCGATCTTTTCAATAAAGGATATTTTATAATAGTTAAAAAATATCGGTATTAAAATGTTTCAGCTGGTATCGGATCCTGATTTTTAGGTTAATCCTTGTCATGTCACAGGATTTTCATTGCGGTAAATTAATCTATTTACCTGTAATTTTCAAATTTTTATTGACTTGAAATCAATTTTGATTTTTGACTGCCATTGCGAAAATTGAAAAATTTAAAATTGAGATGAGCCATTTGATATAACAAAAGTTTACCAACAGCATTGCCCCCTGTATTTCCGCATTTTAGTGACGCTTACAGCTACTAACACGTCTATTTATATATACAAAACAGGATAAAGCCCTGTAAGGAGAAGAGGGTAATAATAAATGATGAAGCCCATCGGTGGGCAGATCTTGTATAAAGCTAAATGCTTGGTTATTGCTTTAAATGTCAGAGGGTTATGAGATTATGAGTACCCCCTACCCATAGTTGCATTTTAATGAAATTAATGCGTTTTGCACCAGTTATTTTCATTCATCTGGTCACTGCTATGTGATTTGTGAAAGTTTGATGTATGAATTGGAAAACAGGGAATATATTCAGGAATCCTTGGATCGGCGTGACATCTCATCTCGTATTTTGGCTGCCTTTTCATAATCCTCCTTATTGATGGCTTCTTCCAGCATTTTATCCAGTGTATCCAGTGAATAAGTTTCCAAACCTTTTTTAGGGTTGCCAGGTTTGGACACGGTTTGCTTGCTTTCTTCCTCGCCCTCCAATACCACGCCTGCAGATTCCAGAATGAACTCATACGTATAAACCGGGCAATTGAACCGCACCGCCAGCGCAAGTGCATCAGACGTTCGGGAATCCACTTCTATCAGTTTGTTATTGTACTGACAGATCAATTTTGCGTAGAAGACCCCGTCTAGCAGATCGTTGATGATAATCTCTTTCAGTTCGATATCAAATATGGTGAGGGTGTTTTTGAACAGATCATGAGTTAATGGCCTGGTGGGGGTCATACGCTCCATAGCTACAGCAATAGCCTGCGCTTCAAATCCGCCAATTACGATAGGCAACCTTCGTACACCGTCCTGCTCGCCCAGCACAACTGCGTAATTGTTGGACTGGGTCACAGAATGGGACAATGCAATTATATCGAGCTCAATTTTCTTCATTCAGTAACAATATATAACACTCACTTCAAAAAATAAAAAATACTTTTGTTCAATTTTGTGCTTCCCAACTATCTCAGGTCCTATATGGGCACAAAAATTTCAATACCAGAATGGGTTATTGCCGGGCATTGAATTTTTTGACTGCTTCGGTTAACCGGGGCACTACTTCAAATAAGTCACCTACCACTCCGTAATCCGCCGCTTTGAAGAAAGGTGCTTCCTCATCTTTATTTATGACAACGATGGTTTTGGAGTTGTTGACGCCTCCAAGGTGCTGGATGGCGCCAGAAATTCCAATAGCGATATATAAATTTGGCCGTATAGTGATACCTGTCTGCCCTACATGTTCGTGATGAGGACGCCAGTCGGAATCCGACACTGGTCGTGAACAGGCGGTAGCAGCACCCAGTGCTTCAGCCAATTCCAGTAGTATAGGCCAGTTTTCAGGACCTTTCAGGCCCCTTCCACCCGAAACGACGAGCTCTGCCTCGGGTAGTGGGATATCGTTGGTTCCGGATTGCTGACTAATAATGGTCACCTCGGGTCTCTGGTCCGGTTCAAAAGTGATTATTTCCAATTGATCTACCGGTGCTTCTTCCAGTGCAATCGAGTTATTCTGAATGGCCAAAACAGCACGAGGACTAGACATCTGGACGTCAGCAGTAGCTTTTCCAGCAAAAACGGTTACCGGAACTACCAAAGGATCATAGGACACCGGTAATCCGTTCACCGAGGTGGCAATTCCGGCGTCACAGTGTACTGCCAGTTGACCTGCGATACTTTTCCCGGTAGAATTGAATGGAAGAATTACGATCCTGCCATTTTCCGAATCTATAATCTGACTCAGAACCAATGCGGTTACCCGACTGTCGCCTACTGGAATTGATGAATAGGTGATTACTTTCGTTGCACCGTATTTTTTAAGGATCTCCGAGTCAAAATCCTTGGCATTTACAATGACTTTTAAATTCTCTCCGGTATTCGCCGCGACTTTCCTACCATAGGTGACAGCTTCCAGGGCGCTTTTCTTAAACTTGTTGTCGTGTTGTTCACAAAATACGATGACAGACATATCTGGGATATTCTTTTTGAATTAATGAATCAGGTTAAATGACTTTGGCTTCTTCGTGGAGCAACCGAACCAATTCATCCATATCTTCCGGGTCCACATATGTGATTGATTTATCCTGATCCGGCAAATGAAATTTTACGATCGAGCTTTTTACCATTGGAACATCCGGCTCAACTACATCGAGGGGTTTGCGTTTGGCCATCATGATTCCACGCATATTCGGTATCCGTTGTTGGGCCAAATCTTTGGTAGCACTCAACACCATTGGCAACGGGCTTTCCACTACCTCTACCCCACCTTCAATCTGACGGGTGACCGTTGCTTTTTGTCCTTCTACCTCCAAATGAGAAACGACGCCTGTAAATGGAAGGTCCAGCAAAGCAGCCAGCATAGGCGGTACAATCCCCCCATTATAATCTACGGTTTCCTGACCGGTGAAGATGATGTCATACTCCATGCCTTTAAGATGTCCTGCCAAGAGCCGGGCAGCTTCTTCCCCGCTCGCAGGATCATGGTTTATCCGGATCGCATTATCGGCTCCGATCGCCAGACATTTGCGAATGACCTGATCGGATTCCGCTCCACCGACGTGGATGACGGTGACCTCCCCTCCCAGTTGTTCTTTAAGTTCGAGGGCACGGACCAGTGCATACCATTCATCGTAAGGATTGAGAATATATTGAACTCCCTGATCATCAAAAGCTGTATGATCTGTATTAAATTTTATTTTAGCTGTGGTTTCGATGACACGAGCTATGCACACTATAATTTTCATAAATACTATTGTTGATATCCTTGTATATTTGTGAGCGTAAAGGTACAAATTTGAGGGAAAATTAAATAAATAAAATATATATCATTGATGTGAATTGTAATATACTCATATCCAATTTAGTATGAATACATCAAAAATAGACAGACTGTTACAAGCGCTGGAGGACAATCAGGAAGATGCATTTGTACATTTTGCGTTGGCCCGGGAATACACCAAGTTCAAAAACCTGACGGATGCCCGAAAACACTATCAACACCTGGTCGATCATTTTCCGGACTACGGCGGCACCTATTACCATTTTGTCCTATTACTTTGGGAGTTGCACGAACCAGGTACTGCGCTGGAAGTATTTGATCAGGGCTTGAAAATTCTGAGGCAAAACAACGAAATTCATTTACTGCATGAATTGCAATCACTGCAAGATCAATGGCCGGAATAAATTATTTTAAAGTTCTTCCTTCAAACACCCGGATTGCCGGACCAATCAACCAGATATTAGTGAATTTATCCTTTGTTTTCTGAAACCGAACCTTCAAATCTCCACCCCGTGTCTGAATGTTGGTCTCGTGTACTTCTGAATGATGATCCGGACCCTTATTTAATAAAAAGTAACCCAGTGCACAGGCAGTCACGCCGGTTCCGCATGAATACGTTTCATCTTCAACCCCTCGCTCATATGTAGCTACACGAATATGATCTTTCTGCAGTGGTTCTACAAAATTCACGTTGATCCCCTGTTTGGCGAACCGGGGGGAATAACGGATGGCCCTACCCGCCTGAACAATATCCAAATCACTCAGATCCTCTACGAGTGTAACATAATGAGGTGATCCCGTATCCAGTACGACCATGTCATGCCCCTGATGGGTCTCAGATACATCATTCATTTTCAGTTCGACTATCTGGTCTTTCGGTGCGTAAATAGCTTCATGTAAACCATCGTATGCCATAAAGTTACAATGTTCACCTTCAAAAAATCCTTCTTCGAATGCAAAAGCCACCGCACATCGGCTTCCATTTCCACACAGACTTCCGGGTCGGCCATCTGCATTGTAGTACAACATTTCAAAATCATGGTCCGAATGGTCCCGGATGATAATGAAACCATCACCCCCGATGCCAAAACGTCGATCACTTAATTTTTTTATATAATCATAATCATTGGGATCGACTACCTGGCGGTTTCCGTTGACGAGTACAAAATCGTTTCCTGTCCCCTGATACTTTACAAAATCCATCATTCAATAATTTTGATTTCATTGGGATCTCCAGGTACTACATAACGACTGTCACACATTTTTAGACTCACCATTGCCAGTATGATTATCACTATAAAAATGAAGGCCAGTTTACTATTTCTGGTCCCCCAAATATTGTAAAACATGGGTTTGCCCTTTCGCTTGTTTTCCTCGCTCATAATAAACAATTTTTTTAATACAAATTCTGTACCATCAAATACCACGCATCATCCGGGCTTTATGCGAAATTGCTAAATTCTCCGTAAGTATTATGGATTCAGAAAGATTTTATCCAAAAAATTCGTTGGATCTTTCAAACTTCGACTCATATAAGCTTACCGGGGATCCGGTCCGTAATAAAAACACTATCTTTCGGCCGGAAGAAGAGGAGTATTATTGCTCCGGTGAAAATGTGAAACAAAAGGAATGAAGAATAGTTTGACCATACTCATGACGGCGATGCTGGCTTCCCTCATCACTATTGCACTTTTCAAGTTATTTGAGAAACCGGAAACCATCATTGTCCGGGAACGAATTCCAGCCACCCGCTTTCCGATGAATCCCCCATCTCCCCAGTCTACTTTCAGTCAGAGTTATTCTGGTCAGCGAGACAGCGCTCCTCCCCCGGACATTTTTGAAAGTGGTTTGAAGTCACTGGTGAAGATCAGATCCGGTAAAAAACAATGGTTCGGGAAGTTCTATTCCAATGAAATCAACCAAAACGGGTCCGGCGTCATCATATCTGAAAACGGGTATATTTGCACGAATTACCACGTTGTCGAAGACGGGGAAGACATTGAGGTAATTTTGTGGAATAAAGAATCAAAACCTGCAAAAGTAATCGGCTATGATGCCAAAACTGATCTGGCACTGCTGAAAATTGACGCACAGGATCTGACATTTAGCCATTTCGGAAATTCAGATGCACTACGGGTCGGTCAAAAAATCTATGCACTGGGACATCCATTTCGTATGGAAGCGACTGTAACTGAAGGTATAATAAGCGGGAAGCACCGGCAACTCGGCATCAGCAAAAATCCAAACATTATCGAATCTTTTATTCAGACTGATGCGGTAATCAATCCGGGCAATAGCGGCGGTGCACTGATCAATGAAATGGGAGAACTGGTGGGTATTAATACAGCAATATTGACTCGTTCCGGTAATTTTGAAGGATACGCTTTTGCAATACCTTCCAATCTCGCTCACAAGATACTGACCGATTTACGAACATATGGATACGTCAATCGGGGACTTCTGGGCATTAAGGCTGCCTACCACACCATTCCTGCAGATTCCCGGATTGGTGACCGGACCTCAGCCATTCGGGTAGAAGAAGTAGAAAAAAATACGCCTGCGGATTGGCAAGGCCTCGAACTATTTGATTTTATTCTTTCAATTGCCGGACATGAAATTTATTCGGTCAACCATCTGAAGGAGGTTCTGTGGAGCCTCGAACCTGGACAGCCGGTTTCGCTGGTTTATCAGAGAAAAAAGCATATTGACACCATGGAAATCACACTCATTCAGGAAAGTGATAATCCGGATTACCCGTTGCTTTTAAAATTCGGGATTGAAGTGCGAAATCTACAACCCGTTGAAATCGAAAATTACAAAACACATGGGGTCCGCATTGAAAGTACTTATAAAGAAAGTCTGGCAGAAACGCTCAATCTTAAACCCGGGTTTATCGTCACCACCATCAACCGGGAATTTATCCTGAATGTCAACGATTTTTACAAAAAATTTCAGGCGGCGGGAGCCAATATTACGCTGACCGGCAAATACCCGGGCGATGATCAAACCTACCATTACAGCTTCAATATGGCCCATCTGAATTGAAAATATGATCTATAATTAGAACCAAAGGTATGTATCAATATATAGCTAAGACGCTTACCGGCCTGGAACCATTGTTACGGGCAGAGTTGGAAAGTCTGGGGGCAAAAGACCTTCAAATCCAAAAACGAGGGGTATCCTTTACCGGAACTCCGAGAGTGATGTATCGGGCCAATCTGGAATCTGCATTGAGTCTCAAAGTCCTACAGGAACTCACCTCGTTCACTATTGAGGAATCCCAGGATGTGTATCAGCGTAGTTTGGAAATCGAATGGGAAAAACACATCCTGCCGGGAAAGACTTTTTTAATTGATACCGATGTATTTTCCTCTTTTTTCGACAACACCATGTATGCAGCCCTGATCTGTAAGGATGCTATTGTGGACCGAATCAGGAATGTACGTGGCGAAAGACCTTCAGTGGATAAAAAGCGGCCGGATGTGGAAATTTCACTTTTCATCCGGGAAAAATCAGTTGTGATCTCACTCAATACCAGCGGCCAATCTCTACATGTCCGACGTTACAAAAAGTATCAGGGCATTGCACCTTTGAATGAAGTCCTGGCGGCTGGATTGATACAATTGACAGGATGGGATGGCACTACGCCCTTCCTCAATCCAATGTGCGGAAGTGGTACGCTCCTCATTGAGGCGCATCGGTTTTCCCGGAATATCCCTGTCCAGGTTAATCGCAAGGTTTTTGGTTTTCAGAAGTGGCCCGATTTTGATGAAGCCAGGTGGGAACTCATCGTCAAAGGCGCCCGGATGAGAATCAATCGACACAAAGCAGAAATAATTGGTTTTGACCGGGATATAAAAGCCGTAAAAGGGACTAAGGAGAACGCACATTCCGCAGGGTGTTTTTCGGGTCTGCAAATATATAATCACGATTTTTTCAAATACGAGCCCGGACTTGAAACTGCCACGGTCATTATCAATCCACCGTATAACGTCAGACTTAAGGTAGAAGACCAGCAGCGGTTCTTTAATCAAATCAACAATAAATTGTACCGTGATTACAGATATTATGACAATTGGTTGATCTGTCCGGCTGACCTCAATTTACGAAAAGCCGGATTTCGGATTGAAAAGGAATTCATTGTGTACAATGGCCCCATCCGGTGCCAGTTTGTGAAGTTGGATTTCGGAAGTAAACGTTCACGACCGAATAAGGGCAATGCCCGCGAAGCGGGTTCAAGAATTTCATAATATGATATGGCAAAACCTGTCACCGTCACCACCAGGCCAGTCAACTGCTTCATTCCATTTTAATGAGCAATTGTCGGATATATGCTTCCAACACTGTCAGCCCAGTCTGATATTTATCAAAATTATTGATCACGATATCTACTCGTGAGAGATAGGGTTCGATGTAGGTCTTATAAGCAGGAAACACATGGTGTTCGTAACGATACAGGACATCTTCGAGTGGGTAATTGCGTTCGGTCTGGTCCCGGACGATGCGACGTTTCAATCGCAGGCTGTCGGATGCCTGGATGAATACTTTTAAATCAAGCATCTTCCATATGGGGGTATGGGAAAACAAAAATAGTCCTTCCACCAGTATGACCGGCGCAGGCAGTATCGTAATCAGGTCTGGTTGTGATAAGGGATTGTTGAAATTATATTCCATCCGCTCAATGGTACGACCTTCTCGCAAATCCATGAGATCACCTGTGAATGCGTCCAAATCAATACTGAAAGGTAAATCAAAATTGCGTACGCCACGATGGTCAGTCTGCTGATCTTTCCGGGGCTTATAGTAGTTATCCTGAGACATAAGGGTCACCTCATGTTCGTCGAACTGGCTGTACAAATCCCGGAGAAAAACGCTTTTTCCGGAACCACTTCCCCCGGATATTCCGATTATCGTTGTATTCATTACAGGTCTGTTGCAAGATCGTCCACAAGATACAATCAAAAAATTACTGCAATCATATTACCAGGAATAATATTAGTGGCAGCCATGTCATTTGCCAGGCCTGTTTTTCAGCTATTGGTTCAGAGATATGGTCTTCTTTCTGACAACAGGTAAATATACAGTGGCTACATTTTGCAGAATGCGGGTTGTTTCTTAAGTTTAACGATGCGAATGGAAGAGATACAAATAGCCGAAATCAATACAAATGTCTTTTGAAGACCTGTATAGGGGTCTGATCGGTTTGCTGGCCGTTCTTGCCCTGTGTTATCTGTTCAGTCAGGACCGAAGACACATCAACTGGAAGTTGGTCGGTGCAGGGGTTGCAATACAAATAATTCTGGCTATTCTGATATTACAGGTACCGTTCATCCGATCTGTTTTTCAGGTCATCGTCCAATTTTTTGTAATTATGCTGGAAGCGGTGGAGGAAGCCGCGATATTTATGTTTGGTGATCTGGCCAGGCCGGAAAGCACTTATGGATTTGCCTTCATTATTCTCCCTACTATTGTCTTTTTTTCGGCGTTATCTTCCCTTTTGTATTATATGGGGATTCTGCAAAAAATTGTATTTGGTATTGCCTGGTTGATGAACAGATCGATGACGCTTAGTGGGCGTGAAAGTCTGGCGGCGGCAGCCAATGTATTTATCGGTCAGACCGAAGCGCCTTTGGTTATCAAACCTTACCTGGAGAAAATGACCCGCTCGGAGATTATGTGTCTGATGACCGGTGGAATGGCTACAATTGCAGGTGGGGTATTCGGTGCCTATATCGCAATGCTGGGTGGAGATTCACCGGAGGAAAGAGCTGTGTTTGGTATGCATCTTCTGACTGCTTCTATTATTTCTGCCCCGGCTGCCATCGTAGCAGCTAAAATGCTTGTCCCGGAAAAAGATCCGGAATTCCTGGACAAAAACCTCAATATTCCGCGGCAAAAAGCGGGCAGCAATGCTATGGAAGCACTGACCAATGGCACCACAGACGGACTGCGTCTGGCCGTTAATGTAGGTGCAATGCTTCTGGCTTTTATGGCACTGGTTTTCTTTTCCAATCATATACTGGGCTGGATCGGGGACTGGAGCCGCCTAAATACCCTGGTACATTCAACAACGGATGGTAGTTATGACCAACTTTCACTGGAATATATCATGGGGCTCGTGTTTTCACCCATCGCCTGGCTGATCGGTGTTCCCATGGATGATATAGTGGGCGTTGGACAAATGCTGGGGGAGAAAACCATTCTCAATGAATTTTTTGGTTATTTGACCCTGGCAGATATGAAGGATAATGGACTGCTTCAACAAAAAAGCATTATCATAGCGACTTATGCCCTATGTGGATTCGCCAATTTCGGTTCGGTAGGTATTCAGATCGGAGGTATAGGAGCGATTGCACCCGGCCAGAAAAAAACACTGACTCAATTGGGCCTCTTATCGCTCGTCGGTGGAACGATGGCCTGTCTGATGACGGCAACGATTGCCGGGGTATTGGGTATTTGAACGGACATTTGACGTTCTGGTCCAGTTTATGGTTGGTCAAAGACCAAAATCCACCAGGCAATTGAAAATTACAGCTCCAGTAGCCCATCCGGTAAATTCATAATCAAGATTTTGCGGTCATGATCCAATCCTCTGATCAAAGGCTCGGCCAGTGGTATCCAAATCGGATCCGGTCTGTCGGCTACGCGTACCTCCCCCATCCATCCTCCGGGAAATTCCACCACGGATTCAATATCTCCGACCTTCAATTCATTTACCTCATCCCAAATTTGATAGCCTTTTAGCATATTCCAATGCGCCCCCATTTCCCCTGATGCTGACCAGTCGTCCGGAAGATCCCTGTGACGAAGGAACACATCCTGATCGGTCAATGGTCGGGCTGACTCACGGGATGTAAACCGTAGGAACCGAATCAGCGATTGACTGGCATTCCAGGAAGCGATAAACCGGGGCACATACATACCATTTTCAATGAAATACAAGAATTGGATTCCGGCCCCCAATACATCATCTATTCGTTCCTCCGGGACCCATCTGAGATCCCCTTCGTAGCCGAATAAGCCACCAATATAACCGACCTTTACAAAATCGCGATCTGTAAGCAAATCATTCAATGGATAACAGTTTTTTCCGGTAGATATATCCCCGCTCTGCATGCTCAAATATTGTCGTAGTGTCGCAGAAAGCCTGAAAATCTTCTACATTGGATGAAGCGCAAATTGAAGTGAGGTTGTATTCCTCTTTAAATATCAATCCGATATGAGGTGCATAAAATTCATTTGCCAGATTGTAAAACAATTGCTTCTCCGGCGGAATCGAAAGACCACCTCCCTCCATTTCCAGTGCAAGGGTATCTCGCTGATTGATCTGGATCACGTCGGCATACTTTTGTTGGCCCAGTATAAAGTCATCCCATTTTTGAATGTACAGATACGTCCAGTCTGAATACGGATGAACGATTTCGCCCTTTATAAAACGGGTGGCATTTTCCGCATCGAAATATGCCGTCCCATCCCATTCTGTAAATAGGGACAATGGGCTGGCAAGAGGAATAAAGGTCAGGTGTCCTTCTCTTCGTAAGAGCCGGGTTTCAGAGACCTGTTCATATGCATAATCGCTTAAATCATACGGCCCGGCCTGATCATTTCCCTGGAATAAACCAATCCGGTACCATTGCGAACCCTGGATTTCAACGGTACCTAATACGCGTTCCTGTAGATAAAACTGCTGTGTATCAATAACTATTTGCTGTAAATTACCATCGTAATCATAAGTAATGGAATCAATGGCAAAGGTGCGGATATCCCCGACCTTTATGGGGTAGTAGGTATCAAGCGTACCCGGGCCCGGTTGAATTTCCACATCCCCGGTACAGGAATACAACCACAAACCAGTCAGAATCAGGTAAAATGTCCAGGTTCCTTTCAATGAAAAATTTATTTTTAAAAACCTTTTTGAATCACGCCGCCTCCCACTATGTCATCGCCTTCATAAAAAACGGCAGATTGTCCGGGGGCTACACCCTGAACGTTGGTCAGAAAATCCACGTTGAGGATGCCGTCCCGGATATGATTGATAACGCTCAGAGAGCCTTTATCATTATATCGGATCATGGTGTAAAGTTCCTCCCCTACCGGAAAGTCTGCATACTTCATAGGGTTGATACGCCCCACATTCATGCCATTGCGGATCAGGTCATCCCGGTCGCCCAGCACCACTACATTTTCATCAGGCCGGATATCGGTTACATATTTGGGCGCTCCGAAGGCGGTACCCAAACCTTTCCGCTGACCAATGGTGAAAAACGGATATCCGTCGTGATTCCCGATGACATTTCCGTCCACATCGTGAAACTCCCCCCCGGCCACTTGTGCTTCAAGTCCGTCGATTCGGTTTTTGAGGAAATTGCGGTAATTATTGTCTGGTACGAAGCAGATTTCGTAGGAATCACCTTTTTTGGACAAATCGGTATAACCCCGATCATAAGCCATTTGACGAACCTCCGGCTTGGTCAACTCTGCCAGCGGAAAGTGTGTCCTTTTCATACACTCCTGAGATAATCCCCAGAGTACATACGACTGATCCTTATTGCGATCAGCTGCCCTTGATACAAAATACCGGCCATCATTATAATTGAGGCGGGCATAATGTCCCGTGGCGATAAATTCACAATCCATTGCATCAGCCCGCTTTAACAGAGCATTCCACTTAATATGCGTATTACATAAAATACACGGATTGGGCGTCCGTCCAGCCATATATTCACTGACGAAATCATCGATCACATAATCGCCGAATTCATCCCTGATATCGATGATGAAATGATGGAAATCCCGGTCCACGGCCACCTGACGGGCATCATTGATACTGTCCAGACTGCAGCACCCCGTTTCCTTTTTACTTCCTCCGGAATTGGCATAATCCCATGTTTTCATCGTAATCCCGATCACCTCGTAACCCGCTTCCTGCAGCAGTATCGCACTCATGGTGGAATCTATTCCTCCACTCATGGCAACCAGGACCTTTCCATGTTTACTCATTACATTCTTTAGTTGTGATCACAAAATTATTCAAAATAATTGAGCTATAATCCATACATTCCCCTATCTTCAAACGTTTCCATAGAAACGCAATAGGATGAAAAGAGTTTTACTAACTGTAATTTTTGCCTTAACCTTTTATTACGGTTACACACAGAACGATCTGAGACAACGCGATAGCCCAGTGGATCAATGGGAGTGGATGGTTCGCATCGGCCTGAATGCACTGGACCAATCCTACTCCACCTCCAATTTCATCGCCTCCAAAAGTGCTCTGGGATTCCAGGCGGGTGCAGACGTGATCTGGAATCCGGGATGGAAACTGAAAGGTGGAGTGCAATACCAGTATCATGAAGTATTTGAAATCAATGAAAACAACAATATCATCACTGCAAATGAGACCAACGGTCGGAATTTTCACCGACTGAAAATGACTGCCGGAACGCTTTACGATATCATTCAGGTGGATTACCTGACGATTGGATTGGGTGCCGACGCAGCTTATAATTTCAATATCACAAACAAAGAAGACGGATTGACCGGCATCAATAACAACTTTGATCTGGATTATTTCTCAGCATTGATGCATCTTTATGTCAACATCCGTAAATTTCAAATCGACTTTGGATTTGAAGGAAATCTTTTTGATCTGGTCAATAGTCAGTTGAATCCTTTTCAAAGCAAAACCTATTCCCTGACTTTGGGATATATCTTCTGATGAATTTTCTGATAGAGAAAATAAGTGATCAGACCGATCGTTCCGCCTACCAGAAACCCTCCCAGTACATCCACTGGATAATGGACGCCTACATATATCTGAGCAAAACCAATGAGCACCGCCCATAGGATCAACCACCATCGGTGGGCTCTCCACATCCCAAACAATTGGAACCAAAAGATAGCCAACGCCATATGGCTTGTCGCATGTGAACTGGTAAAACTGTAACCTGTGCCGCAGGAGACCCTGAGTTCCATGCGCTCTATAGTATGACAGGGCCTTGGTCGTTCCACGGATTTTTTAATCAGTTCAGAACTGGTGTAATCCGAACAGGCAACGGTGAGTACGGAAAACAAGATGGGTAACCATGCTAACCGTCGCCATCTGTATATCATAAATGCTATCAGGGCAATGTATAAGGGTATCCAGGTTTCCGGGTATCTGATGAGGACTATAAAGCGCTCCAGGAAGCCAAGGTTCAGGTCATTGATGATTTTGAAGACCTCCAAATCGACATTCAATAAAGTTTCCATTATATTTGGTAAAAGTAATTAAAAAATCCAGGGTATGACCTTAATAAAATCAATTTCAGGATTCAGAGGAACTATCGGAGGAAAGGCAGGAGAAAATCTAACACCAGTTGATATCGTCGAAAGCGCTGCCGCTTTCGGAGAATGGCTAAAAGGTTCCAATCCCCGTCCACTAGTCATTATCGGGCGGGACGGGCGATCAACAGGCCCTATTCTAACCGATCTGGTCCGGGCCACGCTTATTTCGCAAGGGATACATGTCATTGATATCGGACTAACCACTACACCTACCATCGAGATGTATATACCGTATAAAGAGGCTGACGGCGGCATTATTTTTTCCGCCAGCCACAATCCGATGAACTGGAATGCGCTCAAATTATTTAACGAAAAAGGTGAATTTATTTCTGCTGATGATGGCAGGGAGGTCATTCAGATCAGTGATAACCGGAATTTTTATTTTTCAAAATACCTGTCTATTGGTCAGACCAGCAGCGAAAACGATGCGATCGATTACCACATTCAGCAGGTTCTGGATCACCCCTGGGTCCAGGCAGATCAGATCAGATTAAAATATTGGAAGGTCGTTGTGGATTGTGTCAACAGTACGGGTAGTATTTCAATCGTCCCGTTACTGGAGCGATTGGGGTGTGAGGTCATTCCGATATTTGATCAAATCGGTGGTGAATTTGAGCACGATCCCGAACCACTGGAGCAGAACCTGCAGGCTTTGCTGGATCGTGTACAGACAGAATCTGCAGATCTGGGAATAGCAGTGGATCCAGATGTGGATCGGATAGCGTTTGTGACTTCGGAAGGTAAAATGTTTGGGGAAGAATACACCATCGTGGCAATTGCCGATTATCTGTTCGACCGTAAATGGATCGACCGGTCCGTATCCAATCTGTCCTCTACGCGCGCCCTCAGGGATATTTGCAATAAATATGGCGGCAAGTATGAAGCCAGTGCTGTGGGAGAAGTTAATGTAGTAACTAAAATGAAAGAAACCGGTGCCAGGTTTGGTGGAGAAGGGAACGGGGGGGTGATCGTCGGTGATCTACATTATGGACGGGATGGTCTGATTGGTGCGGCACTTTTTCTTTCCGGATTGGCACATTTTGACATTTCCGTTACCGAATGGCGGGCCAGGCTCCCGGTGTATTATATGTCCAAACTCAAAGTGGCACTCACACCCGATATGAATGCCGATGATATATTGGTCAGATTGGAGAACAAATATGCCGGTGAACAAGTTGATCTTCAAGATGGTCTGAAGATTGATTTTCCGGATTACTGGGTTCATATTCGCAAATCCAATACAGAGCCGATCATGCGAATATATACGGAAGCCGGAACGCTTGAAGAAGCCAGGGAGGTAGCGCGGGCTTTCAAATCTCAGATCCAGGAAATGTATTAGTTATTCTTCACTACAAATTCTTATGAAGTCCATATATCTTGACAACGCTGCCTCGGCACCCATTCTCGATGAAGTGGTGGATGTCGTGGCTCAATCGCTCAAAACACTAAATGGAAATCCATCCAGCACACATCGCTATGGTCGCACAGCCAGGGCTGCTATAGAGCAATCCCGTAAATCCATTGCCCGCCATTTCAACGCTTCGATTGGGGAAATCTTTTTTACTTCCTGCGGAACCGAAGCGAATAATACGGTACTCCATTGTGCCGTGGACCAATTGGGGGTACGTCGTTTTATTATTTCCGCTATCGAGCATCCCAGTGTCCGGAATACGGCCTCTTTTATTGCCAGACACCGGGATGTGGAAGTCATCACCCTGCCGGTAGATAATCAGGGCAGGATCGATCTGCACGAGTTGGAAAAACATCTCAAACCAGGTGATCGGAAAACCCTCGTCAGCATCATGCACGCCAACAATGAAATCGGTACGTTACAGCCAATTCATGAGATCAGCTTACTGGCCCGGAAATACGACGCATTGTTTCACACCGATGCAGTGCAGACGGTCGGTCATTTGCCCATTGATCTGTCTGGTGAATATATTTCATTTCTGAGCGCTTCCGGTCATAAATTTCACGGACCCAAAGGGGTTGGTATATTGTATGTAAACAACGACAACATTATTGAACCATTTATCCGAGGTGGAAGCCAGGAAAGAAACGTTCGCGCCGGCACTGAGAATGTAGCTGGAATCCTCGGCATGGCTCATGCGCTGAAATATTGCTACGATCATCTGAATGAAAAATCAGATTATGTACGGGGATTGCGCAGCTACATGATTGGAAAAATTTCCAGCGAATTCCCCCAGATTGAAATAGTTTCTCCGACGTCCAACGATCATTGTCTATTCACCATTGCCAATTTCTATATCCCACCCAGTAAAAAGAGCAATCTGATTCTGATGAATCTGGACATTGCAGGTATTTCTGCTTCTGGCGGCAGTGCCTGTAGCTCTGGTGCAGAAAAACCTTCCCATGTAATTGAGGCGATCGGCCGAAATAGCAATGATGGAAAATGTGTGCGATTCTCCCTGTCCTTCATGAATACCCGGGAGGAAATCGATCATTTGATCGAAGTCCTCGCCAATTGTCTCTAAACATATGACCGACACACTAATAAATAATATAATCAGACGTTGCAATGAACTGGCGATGCGTTCACGGGGACAAACCGGAACCAACCCTAACGTCGGGGCGGTAATACTGGACCAGGATACGGGCCGTATTCTCGGTGAAGGCTGGCACCAAACGTTCGGAAAAGCCCATGCCGAGATCAATGCCATCAACAATGTCCCGCAGAATATCGCATTGGCCCACCGCACCCTTGCGGTAAGCCTGGAGCCTTGCAACCACACTGGCAAGACCCCTCCTTGTACATCGGCTGTTCTCAAACACCATTTGGATAAAGTGGTGATAGATCAACAAGATCCTCACCCAAGTATGACCGGGCGGTCTGTAAAACTTCTGCGGCAATCGGGTGTAAATTTACCGGCCCCGCTTGATACCTCGACAGGTAAAAGGGTCCTGGAACCTTTCAGTATCAGTCAGAGGTTTCACAGGCCTTTTCTGAGGCTCAAAATGGCCATCAGCCAGGATAATTTCATCGGTCAGACTGGCAGGCAAATTCCGATCACCAATCCACTCTCCCAACGTTGGGTTCATCGTCTGAGGAATGAGACCCAGGCCATTATGGCTGGCACACAAACCATCCTTAATGATAATCCCGCGCTGACCAGCAGATTTGGCAATTTACACCAACCTATTCGCATTTTGCCCGATCGTCGTGGAATTCTATCTGATCATCTTCGTGTATTCAGTGAGCCTGGAGAAAATATCATCCTGACCCTTAGCAACCGGAATACCTATCGGGGGAAAATTATAAAAATTGATCCTCTGGATTTGAAATCCACCTTCAGGTATTTATATGATAAATGCCACATTGGCTCTATCCTGATCGAAGGGGGCCGCCGATTGTTTACTTCTTTGTTCCAAGCGGGGATGTGGGATGAGCTAATCATATTTCAGAACACTGAACTGAAGCTGAACAGCGGAGTTGAAGCACCGCTTTTTCCCGCACTACCAGCGGATTTCGAGACTAAACTTGGGTCAGACACTATAAATTTCATAAATAACCCCCACCCCCGTTAAATTAGCATTAAATTTAATCTGGAGATGTTGATCTTGAATCTACAATCGTATATTTCATGAGTTTTTGTGTAAGAGAAGAGAATTTTATGATACGAATATTACTAACTGTATTACTTGCTTCATCATTTCTATTGCATTCTTACAGCCAGGCTTTTGAGTCTGACATCAAATGGTATTCCATAGATGAGGCCTTAAAACTGCATAAGGAAAGCCCCCGAAAGCTATTGATAGAGGTATATACCAAATGGTGTAAGGTCTGTCACAAGCTGGACCAACTGTCGCTCAGCCAGGAACATATTGCGGAATACATTAATGAAAATTATTACCCAGTCAAATTTGATGCAGAACAAAAATCAGCCATCTACTTCATGGGTCAGAAATACGAGTTCAAAAATGAAGGCTCGTCCGGTTATCATACCTTTGCCTACAAGATCACCCACGGAAAGCTTAATTATCCTTCGCTCGTTTTTATGGACGAAGATCTGCGGGTCATTCAATCCATCAATGGATTTCAGTCCCCATCTAAATTGATCCGAATTCTCACCTACTTTGCGGATAATTATAACAAAAAAATGCCCTGGAACGAGTTCAATTCCAGATACAATTCGCGGATTTACCAATCCGGTGGCAACAGTCAGTAATTTTTTTTTGCAGTGGTTGAACAATTCCACCTGAATAGTATTGAAATCTACTAAAAAGAAAAACTATGTACCCAACAAATTTAGTTGCGCCAATGGCCAAAGATCTGACAGATTATGGATTTGAATCGTTGACTACTCCGGAAGAAGTCATTGATGCGCTAGAGAACACTCCAGGCACCTTGTTGCTGGTTGTAAATTCTGTATGTGGTTGCGCGGCGGCCAACGCCCGACCAGGTGCGAAACTTTCCCTGAAGAATCAGAAAACTCCAGATCGGTTGGTTACCGTTTTTGCGGGTGTGGACCGGGAAGCAACCGGAAAGGCACGAGAATATCTGCTCCCCTACCCACCTTCTTCGCCGTCTATTGCCTTGTTCCAGGACGGGAACCTCGTCACCATGATCGAAAGGCACCAGATCGAAGGACGGTCCGCTTATCAGATTGCCGATGATCTGAAAAAAAGTTTTGATGAGTATTGTTCGTAAAGAACATACCCATCCGGGAATTATTATAAAAAGGCTGAGGATTGTTCTTCAGCCTTTTTCTGT
>CBFGVZ010000028.1:0-23783 GCA_965652315.1 uncultured Saprospiraceae bacterium
TACATAACCCTTAATAATACTGCATCATATGCATTTCTTAGGAATATGAGTTAGCTCCCCGCAGGCCTCAGCTCTGAAAATGCTGCTTCCAAACTCCTTTATACAGTTCTTGTTTTACCGGTGAATATCTGGTATTCCCCGGCAGTATTGAAGATTTTTGGGAGTGTGCTGAAATATAAAGGAGTTAAATCCGCGACGCATTTTCTTCGCCCCGCGCTGCTGCAGAGGGTCCCGCGTTGTTCTGGGATGCAGATGGATCGGCCTGACAATACTTTAATGGTATTATTTTCCGGAATCGATTGTTCTACTCAGATATGGCATGTGTCAATAGATTCCTGGTATCCTGTTGATATTTGGGATCTTGATTGTCAAGTGGGGAAGGAATGGTAGGCGAGGTTTTTTAGTATACGTCAACCAGTTTTTTGCTGAAAGGGATTTCTTTTTGTTTCCAGGTCTGGATTAGTGAAGTCAGGATACTCCAGGTTATGGCCCCATTTTCCGTTTTGTTTCCACACGATATCTTTCTGGAGAAAACGGCTGAACGCAATCGGCGTTCTGCCAGATTATTGGTTGCATCTACATCATCGTAGTGCATAAATGTGAACAGATGATCTCGTTATCTGGCCATCCTTTTTAATTCTATAACCTAATCCTTATCCGCCTTATCTTGTTCTTCAAACCGAATGTTCAGAGCTTTTATAAGCTCAATCAGATCCGATCTTGAAAGTAAATCTAACGCAGAATGTTACAAAACGAATCACAACAAAAACGTTGGCAATTAATCCCTGGGAGGGGCCCCTCCAAGGGATTAAAGTCAGAAATATTTTTATACATTGGTGGTACACTTTTCAATTAATACACTGGTACACTTTTCAGTTAATACCAGCACACCAGATTGGGATGACAACTAAAAAGCAGGAAAATAGGACATGGAGTAATGAGGATTTTCTGGAGCATTCAAACACCGTAACCGGATTTCTTACCCTCATATTCTTTATCACCAGAGTGGCCATGTCGTACACCGGGCCCTGGCATCTGCTTTTGGGCACAGTCGGATTCGTCAATATTCTATGGAAAGTATGGCTTTACATTCGATTGAACAGAATAAAAACAATCGGAAAAGTATTGGCGACGAATTGGACACAGCTCTTGTCGGATGCCGTATTTACCTTGTTGTATTTCCATTATGGAGGGCTGATCTGAAAGATGGGATACGTTTGGGTTATTCTAATCTGAAAGAAAACTCCGAGCTGATATCGGGAATTTTTATCCTCGTATATTTCATCGCATGGGTTGTGTTGTCCTATACTGGTCCCTGGAATCTCGTATTCGGAGTCCTGGTCCTTGCCAACGCGTTATCCAAAATCCGGATGTTTCTGCGTGCCAATGACCCGAATTCTATCTGGGCAATCATCAAAAACTGGTGGGCTTACCTGCTTATTGTTCAACTGTTGACGGTCTTATTCCTGCACAATGGTGGATTAATATATTGTGAGTAACTTGCCTTTTATTTGATTTCTTCAGAGGAGTCAGCTTCACGAACGGAAAAAAAATGGGACTGCCTGGTGGATGCAATCCCATTTACGTTGTTTCCATTGAGGTCTACACTATGCTTCATTTGGGATCCATCTTCACCCTACTCAATATTTAGATAAGGGCTTCAAATTCCTTATTAAAATGGGTTAAAAAGCACGTGAGGAATATAAACGATGTAAAAATAGGAACCAACTCCAGGTCAGACAAAAGAATATAACAATTGGTCAATATTTCAAATGAACGGTAAATTTCGATCCTTTAGAGGCAAAAAGGGAAATACAAAAACACAAAATTCCTTGACTAAGGGTTAGGAAATAGGGTCACAGACTGACGCTTTGATAGTTCTATTTGAATACAATACCAATTCTTTCATGTCTGATACAATCGTCTGTTTTGACTCAAAGTTTATAAATTCCGGGTTATCTGTTTCCAGGATATAATTTCAGATTTTTTGGTCAATTTATCCGGTTTTATGATCTATGTCATAATTTAAGACTAAATTATCCTTTATATTTGACCCCTGGAACCAAACACTACATAATCATGAAAACAATAACCCAATTACTAACCATCATTACTGCTTTTATCCTGTTCAATTGTGGCGGAAATGACAACCCAAACCACAATGATTCTTCCAGCTCAGCAGAACTACCCCAAAGCTCCACCACTACCAAAAGTAACGTTCCGGCATCCACCCGCGTTGATCTTGACAACAAAGGAGTAGGTCCCGTAAAATCTCTTGCACTGGAACCGGAAATCGACCGGCAGCTGGCCGTAGAAGGGAAAACCCTCTATGACCAATATTGCACCGCCTGCCACAAAGCAGACACCAAATTCATCGGCCCCGCCCCCAAAGGGATTCTGGAAAGACGGTCCCCCGAGTGGATCATGAATATGATCCTCAACCCCGAAGTGATGGTGCAACAGGATCCCCTGGCCAAAGATCTGTTGATGGAATTCAACGGATCACCAATGGCCAACCAGGGATTGACTGAACAACAAGCCAGGGCTATACTGGAATATTTCCGTACCCTATGAGACCAGGCCGACACAGACGATTTGAGACCGGGAACAGGCGTATGGAGTGATGCTGATCACACAGGTATTGAAAACATTTATTCTAAAAAATACAATGCCATATGAAAACAACCAATTTTTTAATCGCAATCAGTGCAGTTCTGTCAATGACTCTATCCAGTTGCACCAATCAAAATCAGCAGTCTGGCGGTGCGCTGGTAGGTAATGCAGCAGAACGCACCTACATCGCACCGGGTGAATACGACGAGTTTTATGCTTTCCTCTCCGGAGGATTCAGCGGACAACTTTCCGTGTATGGATTGCCTTCCGGCAGGCTTTTGAAAGTCATCCCGGTGTTTTCTCAGGATCCGGAAAAAGCGTACGGGTACAACGAAGAAACCAAGGCTATGCTTCATACCTCGTTCGGTTTTATCCCGTGGGACGACACCCATCACCCGGATATCTCCCAGACCAACGGAGAACTGGATGGCCGATGGGTATTCATGAATGGAAATAATACTCCCCGGATTGCCCGCATCGATCTGACGACCTTTGAAACGGCTGAAATCATAGAAATTCCCAACACTGCAGGTAACCACAGTTCGGCCTTCGTGACCGAAAACACCGAATATGTTATAGCCGGTACGCGGTTCGCCGTACCAATCCCTCAGCAGGACGTTTCCATCAGGGACCGAAAGGGAAATTTCGGTGCAAGCTTTTCATTTCTCAGTGTGGACCCGGAAAGCGGCGAGATGGACCTTTCATTCCAGATTCGGGTTCCCGGATTTGATTACGACCTGGCACATCCTGGACGAGGAAAATCCCATGGCTGGTATTTTGTCACCTCCTACAACACGGAGGAAGCGCATACCCTCCAGGAAGTGAATGCCTCCCAAAATGATAAAGATTTTATAGCAGCGGTCAACTGGAAAAAGGCAGAGGAATACATCCAAAATGGTGATTTTACCACAGAAAAAACCGAATACGCGCACAACATCTTCGATGAGCATACACAAACTGCCACTTCCACCATGAAAACGGAAGTACGCGTACTCGATGCCTCGAAATTGCCCGGACTTGTTTATTTTCTGCCCACCCCCAAATCACCGCATGGTTGTGATGTGGATCCTACCGGGGAGTATATCGTCGGAAACGGAAAATTATCAGCCGATCTGACCGTCCATTCATTTACCAAAATGCTGAATGCCATCGAAAATGAGTTATTTGACGGAGAAGCGTACGGTATCCCCATCCTCCGTTTTGAAGACGTTCTGGGCGGTACGGTGGTACAGCCTGGTCTCGGTCCGTTACATACGGAATTTGACGACGCTGGAAATGCTTACACCACCTTTTTCATATCCTCAGAAGTGGTCAAGTGGAAAATCGGCACCTGGGAAGTGCTCGATCGTCAACCCACCTATTACTCAGTAGGTCACCTCAGCATCCCCGGTGGAAATTCCCGGAAACCTTATGGAAAATATATGGTGGCTATGAACAAAATCACCAAAGACCGGTATTTACCTACCGGACCCGAAATGAATCACTCCGCACAACTATATGATATCTCTGGTGATAAAATGGAGCTTTTGCTTGATTTTCCGACCATCGGTGAACCGCATTATGCCTCTGCGATTCCAGCCAGTATGGTCCAGCCAAAATCCAAAACGATTTACCGGCTCTCCGAAAACAAACATCCACATGCCACCACCAAAGACTCAGATGTGCGGGTCGAACGAAACGGAAATGAAGTACGGGTCTATATGACCATGATCCGGAGCCACCTCAACCCGGACAACATAGAAGGTATCCGGGTTGGGGATAAAGTGTGGTTTCATATCACCAATCTTGAACAGGATTTTGATGTACCCCACGGATTTGCATTGATGGGCGCCAACAATACGGAATTACTGGTGATGCCCGGTCAGACGGAAACCTTGTACTGGGAGCCCAAAAAAGTGGGTGTCTGGCCCTTCTACTGTACGGATTTTTGTAGCGCGCTTCACCAGGAAATGCAGGGATATGTGCGGGTATCACCCGCTAATAGCAGTACAGAACTTTCCTGGTCTCTGGGCGAATAAGTTATTTGAGAAGTAGTAGTGTTTTCAATAGTGGAGTGGGTCGGAAAGATTTTTCTTTCTGACCCGCTTCTTTCATTCAATCAAAAACCAACATGAAAAAGGGTGGAATTCTGATGATCATTGGTTCCTTGCTCCTGCTTGGCCTGTATGCACTTCCCCTGTGGAATATCATGCTCGGTGCCCCGCAATACCCCGATCCACTCGGGATGAATATACATATCAACAAACTGGAGGGTGACGAGGAATTTGACTTGCAGAATATCGATGGTCTCAACCACTACATAGGCATGCGACCCCTACCCAAGGAAGGTGAAATGTGGGAATTTGATGTGTTTCCATATGTTGTGGGGACCATGGTCCTGCTGGGTTTGGTTATCGGTCTGCTTGGCTACCACGGTCGGATCAGCTACACGTGGTTTCTCGTCTGGTTTATCCTGATGAGCGCACTGGGTATCCTGGGAGTTTACGATTTCAATATGTGGTTGACCAATTATGGAACCAATCTCGATCCCAATGCTATTATGAAACTCACGCATCCGGATGGTACTCCCATGACCTACAAACCACCGCTGTTCGGGTTTCAGAAATTGCTCAATTTTGACGTATATTCCTATCCCGCGTCGGGCGCCTATCTGATGGGGTCAGGAATCCTACTTACCTTCCTGGCTTATCTGACCGGAAAAAACGAATGGAAAATCCTCAAATCTAAAACCGAGATCCCATGAAAAGATTATTGCCCTTACTTATCATTATTGTAACGATGACGGGCAGTTGTAACAAAGAGCCGGATCCGATCCGTTATGGTTCCGATGTCTGTTCATTCTGCTACATGACGATCGTGGATCAACAACACGCAGCACAGTATCAAACGACCAAAGGACGTACCTATAAATTTGATGCCATCGAATGCCTGATCCGTGAATTACAAACGATCGGGGATGAAACCATCGCCAGGTATCTGATTGCCGATTACATGCGGCCTGGTATACTGACAGATGCAACTCATGCGACCTTTGTTATCAGTCCTGAAATTCAAAGTCCAATGGGTGCCTTTCTTTCAGCTTTCTCTAGTCGTGATTCGGCCGAGATGATCCTCCACGGCAAGCAAGCCCAATTTTATACCTGGGCAGAAATTCAGCAACATTTCACCGAAACGGATGGCATGATTCCCGGAAAATGATACCTGAAATGACCATGCACCTGAAAATTCACAGTTTTCCCTTCCTGGCATCACCATCCGCCCAAAGTGGACTTAAATGGCAGGTACTTTTGCTGGTGTTCAGTCAGGTAATATCCGCCGGCGCCGGAACCATCATGGTTTGCCCCACTTGTCCTATTTCCACTATTCAGTCGGCCATCGACCAGAGTAACCCACATGACACGGTCGTAGTAGGACGTGGGATTTATCGGGAATTCAATATACGGGTCGATAAACCCCTTACGCTTTTGGGGGTGGACAGGCCGGTAATTGATGGGGAAAATAAAGGGGAGATCGTTCAAATCACGGCAGACAGTGTGACCATAAATGGATTTACTATCCGCAATGTACAGCAGAGTTACACCAAAGATCATGCAGCCCTGAGGGTAATAGAAAGCCAATATTTTTTACTGGAAGATCTTCACCTTGAAAATTTTTTCTTTGGTATTTATCTACAAAAATCACATCATGGGCACATTCGAAACAACAAGATACAAGGTCATGCTCAGGATGAATTCGGATCGGGAAATGGCATACATCTCTGGTATGCCCGGCACATTACAATCGAGCACAATGATATTAGCCGGGCCAGGGACGGTATATATTTTGAATTTGCCGATAGTTGCCTGATTCGTAACAATTACAGCCACAGGAATATCCGTTATGGCCTCCACTTTATGTTCTCCAATCACGACAGATACATCGGGAATACCTTTGAAAATAATGGGGCTGGCGTTGCAGTGATGTTTTCCAAAAATATTGATATGGAGGGCAATACTTTTATCAACAACTGGGGGCCTACTTCCTATGGATTGCTCCTGAAAGAAATCAATGATGCCAATATTACCCGTAACTCATTCATCCGGAATACGACGGGAATCAACGTGGAAGGATCCAACCGAATCCGGTATGCCCAAAATGCTTTTGTGGAAAACGGGTGGGCTCTCAAGGTCCGTGGTGCTATTTACAGCAACCTATTCACAGAAAACAACTTCCTGCACAATTCATTCAATCTTTCCTACAACAGCCGACTCCACGATAATGTGTTCGAAAAAAATTATTGGAGCAATTACACGGGCTATGATCTGGACCGGGATGGGATCGGGGATGTTCCTTTCCGACCGGTCAATCTGTTTTCCTATATTGTGAACAGAACACCTGAAACCATCATTTTACTCCGAAGTCTGTTTATGGACCTCATTGATTTTTCGGAGAAAGTGTCCCCTGTTTTTACACCGGACAAACTTATGGATAATGCCCCGCTGATGCAACCGTTCCGAATCCAGACTAACTAGCCCTCACCATGATCACTATACAAAATCTCAACAAAAGCTTTGGACGACTAAAAGTTTTGGAAAATCTGGATCTGACCATTTCCGGTCCAGGTATTTATGCTATACTGGGGCCCAATGGGTCTGGGAAAACGACGTTAATCAAATCTATTTTAGGAATGATTATACCAGATTCCGGACGCATCCTGGTAAATGGGAAGGATGCCACAGGAAACTGGGCTTACCGCAATGACATCAGCTATATGCCCCAGATCGCGCAGTTTCCAGGAAACCTCCGCATGCGCGAACTGATTCTTATGATCAAGGATCTCCGAATGCAGTCCGCTTCAGAAGATCAGTTTATTGAAGACTTCAAACTCGGGCCATTTCTCGATAAAAAACTATCTACCTTATCTGGTGGTACGAAACAAAAAATCAACATCATGCTCGCCTTGATGTACGACAGTCCATTGATCATACTGGACGAACCCACTACGGGTCTTGACCCAGCCGCTCTGATCCTGTTCCGAAAACTTATCCGAACCGAAAAAGAGAAGGGAAAGCTGATCCTTTTGACTTCGCATATCATGCAGTTTGTGGAAGAAATCGCAGACGAAGTGATTTATATTCTGGACGGGCGTATACACTTTCAGGGAAGTATTGATGCTTTGAAATTGCAAACCGGGGCTGAACACCTGGAATTAGCCATAGCCAGGATTTCTACAGCAGAAATGGAATGCCCATGTTGAAGATATTGAAATACAGCTTTTATGACCTGATGCGAAGCCGCTGGAGTTACGTGTATTTCGCATTTTATCTCATTCTCGGAATGGTACTGCTTTTTTTGAATCATGACCTGTCAAAAGGCATCATTACCTTGATGAATATCATCGTAGTCCTGGTTCCATTGATCGGAACCATCTTCGGGATCATGTATTATTACAGTTCCCGGGAATTCACAGAGCTCCTGTTAGCTCAACCATTGAAGCGGTCGCATATATTTATCGGGCAGTATCTTGGCGTAGCCACATCGTTGTCGATGAGTCTGATATTGGGACTCGGCATCCCTTTTATCGCGTATGGTTTGTTCCGGAGCCATGCCATTTGGGATTTTGGTTTACTGTTGATTACAGGGACCTTCCTGACCTTTATATTTACGGCTCTGGCCTTTAACATTGGGCTGTCCAATGAAAATAGGATAAAAGGATTTGGCCTGGCCATTCTACTATGGCTGTTTATGGCGGTGATATTTGACGGAATCTTTTTGATGGCTCTTATCATATTTGAACAATACCCGCTCGACACCTTTTCGTTGGCGGCTACAATTCTCAATCCGATAGACCTGTCGCGAATTCTGATTTTGCTCAAATTGGATTTATCAGCACTAATGGGATATACTGGTGCCGTGTTCAAATTGTTTTTCGGAACCAACAAGGGACTTGTCATTTCTCTGGCAGCTCTGACGGTGTGGATTGTGCTTCCTGTGATCCGAATAATCCGGGTAGCGGGCCGGAAAGATTTTTAGGGGTGGAGCAATAGGCGCTACCCGGACAGAATTTATTTGGCTACCTTTACCGCTATGAAAACAAGTAAAAATGTGGTCATCGTGGGTCCTGCGCATCCATTCAGGAGAGCCTGGCGTCATACAATGAACGGTTGGCGAGGGCATTTACAGAGGAAGGGCACCGATGCTGGATTTACACTTTTACGACCCAATATCCAGGTTTTCTTTCCCCCGGCAAAACACAATATTCGGAAAGCCTTATCGTATCGTCTGGAAAACTCCAGGCATCAGATGGCCAGAGTGGTGGAGGAAGTGGATGGAGAAGTCAGAAGATTTAATTTTACTAAAAAGGGACTAACCACATGGACGACTTGACATTCATCCGGACGAAAATCCGGGAATCCATTGATGTAAAAAATGCCCTCCTCTCCGATGATCAATTGATTCAGACCATAGAAAATGTTGCCTCAGCGTGTATCCGATGTTTTCAAAACGACCACAAGGTATTTTTTTGTGGAAATGGGGGCAGCGCTGCGGATGCCCAGCATCTGGCGGCAGAGTTTACAGGACGTTTTTACAAGGACCGGGAACCGCTGTTTTCTGAGGCGCTCCATGTAAACACCTCTTACCTGACGGCGGTGGCCAATGATTACTCTTACGATGAGATTTATTCCCGACTGATCAAAGGGAAAGGTCGCAAGGGCGATATTTTATTTGGTATTTCTACTTCCGGAAATTCTTCCAACATTGTTCGTGCATTTGAGATGTGCAGGGAACTTGAAATGGTAACCGTTGGAATGACGGGCCAAAGCGGGGGAAAGCTAAAAGGACTGTCCGATTTCTGGATCAATATTCCCTCCGATGACACGCCTCGTATACAGGAATGTCATATTCTGGTGGGCCACATCATTTGTGAAATGACCGAACAATTCCTTTTCAATGACGAAGCGTAGTTTTCAGACTTTGATATTAGCGGGTGGTTTGGGAACGAGGCTGAGCCAGGTGGTAACGGAAGGATTTTTGAGTATATTCTGTAGGATAAATGGCCAATGACCGAGGGAACAGGGCGGGAGGATGTGTATGAAAAATGCTATCTTGAGGTTTTTACCAATGAGTGGAAATTTTCCCGGATCGAATCGGGTGGTGATTACCGAATTCAGGCGAAGTGGTGCACCATCAGAAAACCGAGTAGGTAAGTGATCTGGAACCCCGCATAATCGCACAGTAAATAAACGAATATTTTCAGGAAGAAAAAATGAAAGCCTTTCAGAAAAACATGCGGGAAGAAAAACACAAATACAGTTGGCCTTCGTTCACAGAAGAGGTTCTCAATTTCTTTGATACCATCAAAAAAGAAAACCTTGACATTTTTACACTGCAACTGGGAATAAAATACTCAACAGAAGCGAATGACTCAAAAATCACAAAGAAAAAAGGTTCTGATCATCACGTATTATTGGCCGCCTGCGGGTGGGCCTGGAGTGCAGCGTGTTTTAAAATTTGCTAAATACCTTCCGGAATTTGGCTGGGACCCCATTATCCTGACCGTCAAGGATGGAGAATTTCCGGCTTACGATGAAAGTTTGCTGAAGGATATTTCGCCGGATACCAAAATATACCACACCCGAAGTCTGGAACCGTTCACGATCTACAAACCCTTGCTCGGCCAGAAAAAAGACAGTCGGATTGACAATTATGTCCTGAAAAACAAAAAGCAGGGGTGGCTCCCCCGGTTTTTCAAATGGATACGATTCAATGTTTTCATTCCCGATGCACGGGTTGGTTGGGTGCCTTTTGCAGTCCGACGTGGGAAACAAATCATACGAGAGGAAAATATCGATGTTATATTTTCCACTTCCCCGCCTCATTCTCTGCAATTGGCTGCCTACCAACTCGCCCGGCAGTCCGGAAAACCCTGGGTGGCGGATTTTCGGGATCCCTGGACGACCATTGTATATTATCAGGATGAATCCCGTATAGCCCTGGCACACAAGCTGGACCAGAAGTGGGAGCGCCAGGTTTTAACGAAGGCCGACCAGGTCGTCACGATCAGCCATACGATCAAAAATGATTTGGATGAGATCGCCCAGCGTCAGGACACTCAGGTAATCTACAATGGTTATGATGCGGAAGATTTCCAAATATCAACACAAAAATCAGAACATTCCAAAATCGTCATCACCTACGCCGGATTTCTCTCAGACACCAGAATCCCCCATGCACTGCTGGAAGTATTATCGAGCAATCCTGCCGGAAGTTTGGACCAGATAGTGCTCCATTTATATGGTAAGACCTCTCCGGGATTTGACCGACAGGTAGAAAAACTGAAATTGAGGCATAAAATCATCAAACCCGGATACGTGGAACATTCCGTGTTGGTTCAGAAGCTTAGGGAATCCGATGCATTACTCATGGTCGTGGACCATGTATCGGACAATAAAGGGATTCTGACCGGAAAATTGTTTGATTATATGGGGGCAGGGAAGCCGATCATTGCCATCGGGCCCCGGGACGGGGAAGTAGAAGGAATAATCCAGGATTCTGCCTCGGGATGGTACATAGAATACGAGGATACTGAAAAAATGAAAGCCTGTCTGGATCAATTGATATCTGGTGTCTTGAGCTTTCAATTCAATACCGCTCCGTATGAGCGAAAAAACCTGACAGGGCAACTGGCCCGGATTCTGGATAAAGTTTCCGGATGATCCGAAATGCCGTTGAGGCGAAGTCGGGCATCGCGACTATAGGATCTGGAAGAGGCATTTTTCGCATTCGGGAGGGCGTCGCTCACCTTCAGAAGAATCCGCACAAAACCAATTATTTTCCTACATTTGTGATCTTTGAAAAGCCATGATAGTATGAAAAATTTTGCGTTGATGGGGGCGGCGGGCTACATTGCCCCGCGTCATATGAAAGCCATCCAGGACACGGGCCACCAATTGGTTGCAGCCCTGGACCCATTTGATTCCGTGGGGATTATGGACAGTTATTTTCCACAGGCCGATTTTTTTACGGAATACGAGCGATTTGACCGACACATTGAAAAGCTCAAACGCGAAGGGAAGGAAATCGATTACGTATCGATCTGTTCACCCAATTACCTCCACGATGCGCATATTCGATTTGGACTGCGACACGGTGCCGATGTAATCTGTGAAAAACCGTTGGTGCTTAATCCCTGGAATGCGGACGCGCTGCATCTGATCGAAGAAGAAAACAACCGTAAGGTATATTGCATTTTACAGCTTCGGTTGCATCCCAGCGTCATAGAATTGAAACGACAGGTAGAGGCTGCACCGAAAGACACGATTTGGGATATCGACCTGACCTATCTCACTTCCAGGGGACACTGGTATTTCACGAGCTGGAAAGGGAATCCGATCAAATCCGGAGGGATAGCCACCAATATTGGTGTACATTTCTACGACATGTTGATGTGGATTTTTGGATCGGTGCAGGAAAGTGTGGTACATCTTCACACGCATGACCGGGCTGCCGGATACCTGAAACTGGAACGAGCTCGGGTCAAGTGGTTTCTGAGCATTAACTACGACGTTATTCCGGAAGAGATCAAGTCTACCGGAGCCAGGACATATCGGTCGTTGACCATCGGGGATCAGGAATTTGAATTCAGTGGTGGTTTCACGGAACTTCATACCCGATCGTATGAACATATCCTTTCGGGAGAGGGATTTGGGATAGACGATGCGACTGCAGCCATTGAATTGGTACACCAGATCCGCAATGCACCAATATCCGGGTTGGATGGTTCGGAACACGAACTCGCCCGGATTCCCCTTGCACCTCACCCTTTTAGAAAGAACAGATCAGGTTCATGAAACACAAAATAGCTGCGATAATTGGCGCCCGCCCACAATTTATCAAGCATGCCCCGCTGGAGGAGGAGCTCAAATCTGTATTTGAGGTTATTACGATCCACACAGGTCAGCACTATGATGAAAACATGAGTGCAGTGTTTTTCGATGAACTGGGGATGAATCGACCTGCGTACAACTTACAGGTCGGCAGTAAATCTCATGCTTCCCAGACCGCTGATATTATGGTGGGTTTGGAAGAAGTGTTGAGTCGGGAAAAGCCAGATTTTGTATTGTTGTACGGTGACACCAACAGCACCCTTGCCGGGGCATTGGTCGCCTCCAAAATGAACATCCCTATCGGTCATGTAGAAGCCGGACTGCGCAGTTTCAACCAGTCTATGCCGGAAGAGATCAACCGGATTTTGACCGACCATGTGAGTACATTGTTGTTTGCTCCGACTAATACGGCGGTCGAGCATCTGGCAAAGGAGGGAATAACAGTGGGGGTTACGATGTGTGGAGATGTAATGTATGATTTGCTTTTGTTGGTAAAGGAGAAAGGTTTGATCAATGAAACCGGGGAATCGGATTATTATTACGCGACCATTCACCGGCCGTACAACACGGATGATCCGGAGCGCCTGGGTTCGTTATTTCGGCACTTGAATGAGCTGAACCATCCGGTCATTTTTGCCTTACATCCCCGGACCCGGCATTTGGCTAACAGCTTTGGGTTGGACTTGGGGGGATATGGGGGTATTCGATTCATTGATCCGGTATCTTATCTGGAGAATATCAATTATCTGTGGAATGCCCGGGCGTTGATCACGGATTCAGGTGGTATGCAGAAGGAAGCGTACTTTCTACGCGTGCCATGCGTCACGATTCGTCCTGAAACTGAATGGACGGAAACATTGGAAAATGGATGGAATACGTTGTGTTTTGAAGATTTGACTAAAATAGCAACTATACTGAAGAAACCCCCAGGGCGTTATAAAACTGATCTGTATGGGAATGGGCATGCAAGCGAAGTCATACGAAGCTGTATTGCATCCTTTTTGAAATAAAATTCCCGAAAATATTATGCACATAGGAGTCATTTCAGATACACATTTCCAAACAGATCCGAGAATACGGAACGAAGTTAGATATCTTTCTCAACAGTCATTTCAGATTTCAGTGCTGGATATATCACATGAAAAAACTAATCCCGTAACGGAAGTCGATGATATCCGTATTTTTCATGTTCGCAAGTCCGTACGTTGGCAAAATATCTTCAAGGGTCTACAAAATATTTTACCAATCTATGAAAAATTCTGGAGTCAAAAAATCAAAGAATTCGTAAAGAAGACTAAGCCGGATGTGATTCATGTACATGACCTGTATATGGCCAAGGCGGCAAACCTGGGCGTAAAAGGAACAAATATCCCCATCGTACTGGATCTTCATGAAAACTTCCCAGCAGCTATTCAGACATACAGTTGGGCGAACAAATTCCCCAAACGTATACTGGCCAAACCCAAAATGTGGATCAAAAAGGAAAGACAATATTTAGGTTTGGCGGACAAGTTGGTCGTGTTAAGTGAACATTACAAACAGGTTCTTTGCCAGCGTTACGACATAATTAATCCTGACGATGTATATGTGTATCCCAATGTACCGGATATGGACGAATTGTTATCATACCCTGTCCAGGAAATAAAAATAGGGAATGAGGGGGATTTGATATTGTTTTACTACGGGGCCATAGCGCACAGGAGGGGTATACATACAGTGTTAGAGGCTTTGCGTAGACTGATTTCAATGGGTGAAAAATTCCACTTGCTATTAATTGGACCAATGGATCGAGCTGATAGATCAATGTATGAAGAATTTTTCAATGATCCGATTTTACAGGGACATATTACATACTACCCTTGGAAAGACATCCGTGAATTTCCTAGTTTTATTATGGCGAGTGATATTGGGTTAAGTCCATTGCTAAAAAATGATCAACACGAATCGGGCATTGCGAACAAAGTATACCAGTACATGTTGTTTGGACGTCCTGTACTCGTAAGTAACTGTCGTCCACAGCAGGACCTCATTGAGGAACATCAATGCGGATGGGTGTTTGAAAGTGAGAACGTGGATGATTTAGTAAAAGTTTTGCGTAGTATTCCCGGCTCCAACAACCTCCGCGAAATGGGAATCAATGGTAGAAAAGTAGTAAAAACAAAAGAAAATTTGGAGAACAAAGGGAAGGTTCTAAAATCCATATATGATGATATATCCCAACAACTGTGAATAGACAATTAACACAGCCTGAAATAGACTATGTATGGATGCACTTTGAGCATCATTATAAAATTGACTTGGACACCAAAAATCAATTCGTATACATAGAAGACCTAAGAGAGATCGGATCCGGCGAGTATAACACCGATCATCCATGGATTTATTTTTTTTCATCCAATCGTGAGGTATCCACCCAACCTTTTTTTGACAACCGAGGAAATCTTGTTCTATTCCCGGGCAGCTCACAACAAACCACCTATGAAATAATAGGGGACAACCTTATATTTTACCACGATTATCTCAAAACCATTTTTTATTTCATCTCTGGCTATCAGGAATGGGAGACACCAATGATGGATCAATTTGGTCGATTCGAATATAGGGCATCTCTACAGTCCCGATACAACCTCCCCCCACTACCGTTTACCAATGGGATCATGGACCTCATAGCAGAAGGTCTTTCTAAGTTTTGTCAGGGACGGAGTTTTAGCATTGAAAAACGACCAATATTTGAACGAGGAATATTTTTATTATCTCATGACATTGATCATATCCAGCAATACAGGCTTTCCTATTTCAAATACAAGATCAAAGAAATTCTCGGGTTGGTCAAAAATAAAAAACACACCCGATCCCAACTATTCAATTTTTTCCAACAAGGTATTGCACATCGAATTTCTGGTAAACAAGATCCTGCCTGGTCATTTGACTTTATTCATAATGCCAACCTGAAATATGGAATCAAATCCACATTTTTCTTTCTTAATAAGGATGGGCAAAGAGATGCTTCGTTCGATATACATTCCCAATCCGTTCGAACCATCATCAACAAAATTGCCGAATGGGACGATGAAATCGGTGTCCACGGGACAATGGCTTCCAGCAAGGATTTGAAAGCAGCAGCCAAAATATATAGGGATGTACAGAATGTTTCACCACAACAAATACAGGGCATCAGACAGCATTGGTTAATGTACAGATTCCCAGAAACAACTCGTATTCATCAATCCCTGCGTTATAAATACGATGCGACCCTGGGATTCAATGATCGGGCTGGATTCCGAAATGGATATTGTTTTCCATTCAAATTGTGGGACTTCGATCATCAAAAGCCCTTTGAAGTTTGGCAAATCCCACTTTGCGTGATGGATGTCACACTACTATCTTATATGAATTTATCCTTGGATGAATGTATTGAAGAAGTCGGTAAGTGGGTAAAGGAAGTCAACAAATATTCTGGCGTATTTTCATTGCTGTGGCACAATACTTCACTGAACGAAGTAGAGGAACCTGGAATACGGAGTATTTACCTCAAAATTATTGAGTTGTGCACCTCGAACTTCGACGGAATGACCCACGCTAAAATGACAGAGTATATGGAAAACCAAAAACTATGAATGCACTTATCGAAAAACTAGAAGCATTGGTTTGGGCTCTGAAGTACGGCCGACCAAAGAGGAAAATGACTGTAGAAAAAATTTTAAGTCATTTAGAACTCATTGAAAAACCTGTGTTTTTTCTGTCTACTGGTCGATGTGGCACCAGTTGGTTCTCAGTAATGCTTGAACAAGACCCCAATGTAAAAGTATTACACTCCCCCAACCCAAGTTTTTCCGTACAAAATGCCTATTACTACTCCTTGTGGAAAAACTCGGACATCAACAAAAAAATTCTGTTGGATTTTGGCAAAAACCTATATACTACTGGTCGAGGGGAGCACCTTAGACACCTATATAAAAGCAACAAGAGATATATTGAAACAAACAACCACATTACTTTTTTTGCTCCTGTGTTGGCAAAAATATTTCCGGATTCACTTTTTGTTCATGTTTATCGTCATCCAGGAGAATTTGTTCGATCCGGCATTAGAAGAGGTTGGTTTCATCAAAATCAAGATGCTTCAAGCAAAATGATTCAGCCAGGTAATAACCTGACTCATTGGGATTCGTACAGTCAAATTCAAAAAATAGCCTGGGTATGGCAGGAAACCAACCAGTTTATTGAGGATTTCAAAGAACAATTGAATCCGAATCGCCACATTACATTCAATTTCAATTCGAAAGACAAAGATTCCCTGGATACGTTATTCAGTTTTATAGAAGTAGGAATTTCGTATGAGCAACTGGGGTCAAGAATTAACCAACGAATCAATTCTCAAAGCACCGGAGACTTTCCGAGATATGCGGATTGGACGGAAAAAAATAAAAAGGAATTGATGGCCATTTGCGGGAAACTAGCTCAAGACTATGGATACTTGTTATAATTCACTCCCGGGCTACACAGATTATTTCTCCAGACTGGCAAATACAAAATATTTGTCCTCAAGATTCACAACATACTGACGGTCTTTTAGGAGCTTTATCGTTTCATTGACGGCATCCATTCCGGGTTTGTTATATCTAAGTGCAATGGCTAAATTCTTTGGCTTAAAAGTCCGGAGCCCCCGCAAAGCATCTATTTCCACTCCATTGAGCTGTATGATCATCATGTCACATTCGGTCGTTCGGGTTTCTTTCATGATATTGTCCAAGTTGTCTACTGGTAATAAAAGTTCTTCGGTTCCCTTCGCCAACACCACACTACCGGATTGATTGTCCTCTGGTTTTCGCTTAAAATTCAACGTTGCTTTCTCTTGCCATACACCTTTAGGTACAATGGTGCAACGTTGATCAAAACCATTGAATGAGATATTCTTTTCCAACAATCTTAGATTATCAGGTAAAGGTTCTATCGCCACCACTCTCCCGGATTCGCCAACTTGCCTACACAATTTCATGGCATAAAAGCCTTGGTAAGCACCCATTTCGGCCGCGACATCTCCATTTTTTACCTGGTAATATTTATTTTTCTTTGGTCCCCCATACATCAATCCGCTTTCGACATAACGTATTACAATTTCTTGTGCAATTCTAAAGCACTCTATTGGAAGTTTTCGTCTAATTGATCCTGGCAATATGGAATAATACTTTTTGTCTTTGGCATTGGAAGGCTTTCCATGAAACCGAAGTCCATCGTATTCCACATAGGGATAACCGTCATGATCTATACCTGCTGCAGTAAAATTTAGTTTGCCAACTTTTCTTGCCATACCCAGACGGCTATATATGTATTTAATAGTTTTATTCATTATTTCTGTGTCTATTTTCGAATACACCCATGGCCCTAATCATCCAGGAGTCTCCCCATCTGATAAAAGAACTATGGTCAATCTTATTGTTTGCGTAAATTCTGTAATAAAATCGTCCTTCCTTATCATAGAAGTTCTGGAGCGTATAGTCTACAACTTTGGAAAGCAATGACTCAGTGACTAACTCATGATCATGATACATTGACAGTGTAATAATGGTCTGGGCACATGCTTGAATGTCGATCGGGTAAATTTTCTCTGGTCGATACTTCGGTTCGGAGTTGGGACCAAAAAAATTCTCCAGATAATATGCCAAGCCAGCATCAATCTGTGATTGAAATTCAAAACCGGATCTTGAGTATGTCTTTATATCCCGGAATCCCTCTAAGACAAACCCTGTATGGTAATTATCAATGACCTTTCTGACTTTATCCGGTTTGCTCCTATAGTACCAGGAGCCATCTTCATTCTGGTGTTTTGCTGTAAATTTTGCTGCATCATAGCCAAATCTGATCCATTCTTCATTACCATCATGAAAATGAGTTCTGTAAAGAATAGAGGCCGCTAGTATACTGGGATTGTGTACATGATAATGATCTTCACTTGTATAACTAAAACAAAAATGACCATCCATATCTCTTGTATAATTCAGATCATGGATAAAAAATCTGCAGATACTCTGGGCATACTCCAGATATTTACTTTCTCTATAATACTCATATAAATCCAAAAAAGCGGCAGCTACCTGAGAAGTAACAGTTGTTCTAGGGACATTAGGTTCCATTATCTGGTTGGATGGCCACCTATAGGGTTGCCCCCAACACAAGTTTTTAAAATCCTTATTTCGTAACTCGATAAGTTCACCCGCCATGCTAATTGCTAATTCACCGTATTCATCATCCTGTGTGATACGACAGTAATCTATCAATCCCCGTATTATGTTAGCGTATGCCTGAGGGTATTGGCGGTGAGAATTGAGTGAAAACAAATTCCGTATTAAGTTTGGAAAATGATTTGCTACTAAGTCAAATGGATAATAAAATCGCTTACCTATCTGGCTATTCAAGCTCCATTGATTCAACAAAATATAAAGTCTGGAGGATTTAATATCACTAACATCAGCCCCCTTGAAGTCTCTTTTTCTCCAATACTCAAGAGTCCTTTTAAATTCTTCAACTGTCAACATAGAATGCTTTCAAATGATTACCTCCAAATTATACCTTTCAATCTAAAAAATCGCAAAACCCGATTTAACACAAGGAGCAAAAATCTCTTTAGCCTTTTAAATGCTCCGTGTTTTTCTTCAAAATGCCTGACAAATATTTGATTACCAGTTTTCTCGTGTTGTGGTTTTCCCCTTTTCCTTTTTTCAATTACCACAATACTGTCATAGAAATGGACTGAGTCGACAGACCGGGTAAAATGATTTGGCCTCAGTGACTTTTGTTCGGAATGATATGCGTTTAAATAGTCAATAAAATTCTTGCTATATTCAATAAAGGTACCACCTCTCTTATGCCCTCCTCCATATTTTATCCTATAAGATGTGTGTACATCTTCACATAAATAAACTCCATCATCCTTTACATGATCAAACAATTCCTCAAAACTTGTAATTTGCTGAACCATGGTGTGACCGCCATCATCGACTAAAATATCAATTTTTGGTATTTGGCTTTTCACTTCCATCAGAAAATTCTTATCAGACTGCGAACCAATGAATATTCCGATATTTTCCGCCTCCAGTTGCTTGCATCTCGAATCGACATCGATTCCATATATCTTCGCTCCTTCCCCGAAGTATTCTTTCCACATTTGCAAACTCCCCCCCTGTGATACACCAATTTCAAGTATTACTGCGTCACTGTTTCTAAATCTTCCAAAATGCTTGTCATAGACGTCAAAATAATGCAACCATTTGTGCATCAATAGTTTATTATTCGCTTTAAAGTACTGCTCTAAATCATTCATTGTTGAATATTTTTAGACATCCAAGCAGATCGGTATCTCCCATTACATTCATTAAAAGCTCAATATAAAATAGTTCCTTTTGGATATAAGTATTCCACCTCATTGACATACCAGATCAACAGGTTAATTAATCATATAGGATTTCATTCGGGTAACCCAATAACACGATTTCAGAATGACAATGATTCTTATGTACCTTGGATTCCATTTTAGTAATTGAAAAGGTATAGTCTTCGAGAATATGCTCTAAAAAGGGTTTGACCTCAAAGAACTCCATTGGATTATGATAAATGGCTATTGAAACCACCGGTCTATTGTTTCGAAGAGTATTTACCCCCCCTTGGACTAAATCCAAAGCGGCCCCCTCAATGTCTGCCTTGATATATTTTGGTCGAATATTGTACTTGCTAGTGATGTAATCCAAAGATCTTCTATTGACCTTGATATGATCGTATTGACTATTAGTCCGAAACAAAGAAAACCCAGCTGAACCGGTATCCGGTAAGACAACAGACTCCATATCATCCCGAGAGGCAATACCGAGCTGGATTATTTCGTATTTGCTTTCGGCAATTCCATTCTGCTTGAGATTCTGCTTATACCTGGCAATCGACTTATTTGATATTTCTATAGAGTATATTTTTTTATATCCATAGCCAGATAATGCAATCGCAGAATCTCCAATGTAAGCTCCACAATCCAGGAAGTCCTCATCTTGAACATAAGCTGAAACGGAAGGTGGAAGGAATCTCAAGCCATGATGGAAATAAAAAACCGATTCATCAAACTGCAAAGGGGTAATTTGATATTTTTTCCGTACCTCTTTCAGATACTTTTCCATTCGATCTTGTTGATCTTTCTGTTCGACCGGGAGTCGGCCTCCGATCATCCCTTTGAAGTCCTTTCCCCGACTTTTGTTTTTTTCATCAGGATACGTATGAATTCTTTCCAAGATTACTTTCACCGTATGAATAGAGTCCTGATCAAGCCCACGTGTTAATTTTCCAACTACCCCATTTTCATCTCTCGTGCTAAGGTATTCCTTAAAACTCCCCCCTAAGCTATCAGTGATGTAAGGAAAGTCAGATTGCATCGCATCTTTCCATCGACCATGTAAGTCTGTAACAAAAAAATACAATTTCGGCGAATGTACTCTCATATATTTACCTATTGCAGTCATATTACGCACTCACCATTTTAAGGATTGAACAAAAAAGATATCTCTTCCAGTAGACGTAGTTGCAATACTTAAACAAGGTTTTCAAATTCATGCTTTGTGTGTAATCATGAACTCCAAATTCTTGCATTTTTTTCCCTTTCAGAACCGGAAATCCACGAAAAAAATCATTGGTAACATTATTTTCATGGATAGTTTGTGCCCAAAGCGGTTTGTCAATAATATAGGTCACCCTTCTGTTTCTTTGATGACACAACCTAAACTTTAGTTCTCTCAAAAAGTGCATTTTACTACCCGCCCAGTGCGAATGTGTCTTGAAAAACAATCCTTTAAGTTCTCCATCTGATTTTTCGATTAAGCTGTAAAACGGAGAACGGGGATAGTAATAGTGAGACAATAAACTGTGCAATGGGTCATAGACATATCCATTGGACAAGTAAATCAGGTGGTCCTGGATCGGAATAAAATTATCCTGGATACTCTTTATGGCATCCTTATGCAGGACATCGTCGTTGTCGAGATTGGAAGTAATGATCCATGGTGTTTTCTTCAAAGTCACTTCTCGAACACATCTCCTCAACTCCTGACAAAAATCTATGTCAGAATTCAAAAAACACCACTTAATGTTTGAAAGTTGGACGCTTGAGGTTATTTTTTCGATCAGTCTTCTTGGAGTGGAATCATCGATAAGAACTAACCAAGTAAAGTTTTGATTAGTTTGATTTTGGACCGAAGGTATGGTGAATTCCAGAAAAATTGGAATTCTCTTTTCAGTCCACATAACCCAAGAGGTATTATCTTTTCCTTTATCAAACGAAAGGTTCCTAATGTTGAACCTGGTAATCAATAAATGCTGAAATTCCATGAAAGTTTTTAAAATTCGGGACCATGATATGTAGCAACATCTTCCGAAGAAACACAACCATTTGTTGTGAACCTTCCACATCACTACCAGACCTTAATTACTTCATTTCGTTTCTTTTGTCGGGTTTTGTTTCCTATATTGATTAAACAAATAAAATATTATTAAAAATCCAACCAGTATTGACGATCCCAAAGACAGTTTCTCCCCCACCAGGTAACTTTTCGGCTTGAATGTCAATCTAACCTCGTGTTCACCTGGGGGTACTTTCACGGCCCGCAGTAAAAAGTCTGCTCGCACAATCGGCGTCTCGTTCCCATCAATGGTAGCTGTCCAGCCCGGTCCATCATAATAAACTTCTGAAATCACCAGGAACCCCTCCCCTTCATTGCTGGTCTGATAAATCATGTCATCCGGTAAGCTCTGCACCCGGCTTACTGTCCCTACCGTATAATCCAATTGACCATTCAGCACCTCCCCATACTCTTCCGTATTGACCACAGCTTTGGTTCCCGGATTCAGGCTCTCCAATTGTCGAAACTCTTCATCTGATGTATGAGCCGGAATGATTTCTTCCACAAACCAGGCAGGTCCCAAAGCACCCGGATTTTCAGAAACCTGACCGTTCTGACCGATGACATACTTTGTATTGAGCATATTCAATACCGATTGGTTCCCTTTGCTAATATACCCGTCGATCACATCCTGATACCGGGACATTTTCACAGCGTGATACCCTCCAATGGTATTGTGATAATAGGTCGTCATATTGGAATTGAAGGTATTGATGGAATAATCCAATACTCTGTAATCTGCCCGGTTTTCTTCCACCGCCAAAATCTGATTATCCACCGGTCGGGGTGAAAATACCTGCTCATAATTTCGCTGTGTAGTGAACTTGCCCATATCAAAATACCGGTAACTGATGGGTAATGCATCCAGCAGGAAAACGGCCCCCAATATGGCAGAGAATACCACTACATTCAGTTTTCGCTTGTAAAAAAGCAAGATCGCCGCTGCGGTCAATCCAGCCATCAAAAAAGATCGAAAACCGTCCTGTCGCAATAAAACAGCCCGTGCGTCCTGTATGATATCCAGTACATTTTGCTGGGCATATTGCTGCGCATTCTGACCTTCAAAAGAAAACATAGATGGGCCAATCAAGGCAATAAGTAAACACAAACCTGCCACTATGCCCGTCCGAATCCAGTAAGCTTTTGGAATTGTGATCTTTTTGATTGATCCAAACTTTTTGCGCCATTGATCCAATCCCACCATGGTACCAAAAGCCAGAAACATAGGTAGGACACTCAACGCACTGGTTGGTGCTCTGAAATTATTGAACATGGGAAAGTAATCAAATAAAATTCCGTTCAGCCAGGTAGCATTGTCTCCCAGGGAAAGTAAGACCAGTACCACCATAGCCCCCCCATATAGCCATTTTTGTTCCTTTTTCAAAAATGAAAAAACAAACACAAAGGCCATAATTATCGCCGCACCCAGATAGATCGGCCCGGATGTAAATGGCAAGTTCCCCCAATATAACGGCCCCAGATAATGGTCTCCTTTTTTGGGCGACCCATTTTGCCTCAGCAAATCCTCCAATTGGGTCCCATGTGGAACAGGCTCCTGACTCCCACCACCAGCCGCACCCGGAATCAAAGTCGCCAGAAGATCAACGGCACCATTGCTCCATTGCATCGCATATTCCCAACCCAATCCTTCCGTCGTATTGGTCTGTGCTTCCTCTACCAATACCGAACCACCCCGGGTAGAGGCATTTTTGTATTCCAGGGATGTCCATATCCTCCCGGCATTGGACATCACACCCAGGACAAGACCGATGGCTAATATCCCATATACCTTTGCCAAAGCAGTATAATGTTTCGCCCGAATCCATTCCAGAGCTTTATAGATGAGATATGGAAGCATGGCCAGTGCAAAATA
>CBFGVZ010000029.1:0-23652 GCA_965652315.1 uncultured Saprospiraceae bacterium
GTTACGGATTGCAAATACTCCAGGGACTGTGCTGCTGCATTGGCCACTCGATCTATAGCTTCCCGGAGAACAACCGTATCATAATACAACTCCGATCCTTCATACCGTTCCAGAATACGAGGAGTCAAAAAATCACATCGGACTCCATCGTGCTGGTGGAGCGCATGGATGACTACCCGGTCTTCCGTGGTCCCTACAGCTGTTGCCAGGGATTGGCGAAAAACATTCATCCCTTCATTTGCCACTCCGATCCAGTCGATGGCCAACAATACGACCGGTTTTTCATCAAATATCAACACCACTCCCCGGGCGCTGAGTGAATCCCTGATGACCCGCGCAGTACCAAATGCCAACGGGCTGCCAATGGGTGGGGTGACGTCGACATTAAAATAGGCTATCTGGACGGAATCGCCGGATGTGGGAGGCGCACCGTATGCTTTCGTGATCATCCAGAGAAGGGTAGTCAGTATTAAAATCCATTTGGGCATATGTTCAAAAATAACCTTTTCCGGGATTAATGTTGGTAAAAGTCAAATGGATGATTTGTAAGCCGGCACAGCCAAATTCGTGCATTAACCATTGTACCTGCTCATCGACTGGTCTGCACCTGCCAGTACATAACTTTTGATCATTTCTACACTCCGATCCAATATAGCAGTCAGACCAGCTACTTCTTCCTCAGTCCACTCTCCGAGTACATAATCAATTTGCTGACCAGAAAAGAAATTGTTACCCACTCCAACTCTCAGTCGCGGATAATCCCGTCGACCCATCTTTTCTTCGATATCCTGCAATCCGTTGTGACCACCCGAGCTGCCCTTTTTCCGCAGTCGACATGTTCCAAATTCCAAATGTATATCATCCACCACTACCAGGACCTGTTCTGGCGACTGGAGCTTGAGTTTCCGACCCCAGTAGGACACAGCTTTTCCGCTGAGATTCATATAAGTAGAAGGTTTGAGCACGACTAAAGAGCGCCCGCGGAACCGGATTTCCGAAATCCATCCATACCGCTCGTCTTTCCATTCTCCACCGAGATCCGCAATCAGATGATCTACTATCCGGAAGCCAATATTGTGTCGGGTGTTTTCATATCGGGGTCCGGGATTGCCCAGACCGGTGATCAAAAATTTTTTAAAACTCATATGGACCATATTCGTATATCTTACCTTCTGACATTGATGGTTTAATTTGCAGCTCATCCCCCGGGAAGGGAACGAATATCAGCAGGTCGAAGTTTATTTGCGCAAAATTTGTTTAGATTTTTCCCGCTATAGTACGGATTAACTCCTTATTTTTGCTATACTTCACATATTTTTCATCACAGACAGGGCGTTGGGTATTTCCAGTCCGGAGGCAAAAAAGTAAAACAGTCCAAATGTTCCACAAGAGTATCTTTCAGGGAAAGATAGAATTTGATAATCCAAGAAGCTTTTCGAAAGGATTGAAAATGTTCCGGCACCGCGTGGACAATTATCACAAATCCATCGAATTGATTTTTGAAGAAGAAGAGTTGTTCGATGAAGAATCAATGACGATTGAAATTCCACGTACGGTGATCAATGTCACGGAAAAAGCATGGAAAACCACCGTAAGTCTGCTCAATTACACCGCACAATTTGCCATATCCGGCAACATCGGAGCCTGGATGATTGATGAAGGGAAATTGATGCACTTCGCCTGGATCGAGCCCCAAAGCGATAAAGCTGTAGTCAAAAATTATCTGCAGGGTAAAAAACTAAGTAAAGTAGAGGGGAAGGAAAAAGAAGCGATGGATCTGCTCACTACAGCGATCGAGGGTTACGACAAGCATTCACAAGCGTACGAACGTCGCGGGTACCTGAATTACATCCTTCAGAACTACCACGATGCTGAGCGGGATTTCACCAAAGCCATCCAGTGGGACAACTCCAACGCAGCGGCCTTTCTGGGGCGGAGCAGACTGAAAATGAAAAAACAGGAGTACCGGGAAGCCTTCACTGATCTTGAAATGGCCATCAAATATTCGCTGGCCTTACAGGATATCCACTGGCACGCCCGGCGACTGAAAGCAGATTGTCTGATGCATCTGGAAGAATACCAGAAAGCGGAATTCGAATTACGGTTTTTCAATAAACGGGAATTTGATGCCGAAAGCCGCAACAGCCGCCACGTCAAGGCTTCCCTGTATAAACACGCCCTGACGCTGATTAAAATGGGCAATGAAAAAGCAGCGCTGGAGGCCCTGACCCAGGCCTTGAAGATTGACTCTTCCGATCAGAAGTACGTGACCGATGGAGATATCTATGTAGAATTGGCATTGCTGAAGCAGAATATGGGAAAAAACGGGTATCTGGCAGATCTTAAAAAAGCGGCCAACCTGGGTAATACGCGCGCTAAAGGCATCCTGGAAAATGGATAGCAGGCCAAGATCGTTGTGGTAGCATGAAGTTCATTTGGATCATAGGTCTTGCTCTGGCGTGTGGATGTGGGTCCACAGGCCGGCTGGTTCAGGATATCCCTGCCGCTGTAGAATCCTCCTCACCCTGCCTGGATTTGTACCAGAATGCCCAATGGAAGGAAGCACTGGAATGCCTTGAGGAGATACCCGCATCCCGGAGAGACCAGGCCTATTACGATCTTTTTGGTTCCACTCAGATGGCCGCTGGAGACCCGGTGGGAGCCGTGGAATCTTTCCGGACCGCTATTGAATTGGATACGAATGACCAGAATCCCTTCCTGTACTACAAATATGGAGAGAATTTATGGCGGCAACACCAGTTCGCTCAGGCGGGAGAAGCGATGCAAACCTACCGGGCGGCTGTGCCCGAACCACGACCGGATATCGCACGCCAGGCCGATTATTACATCCGAAGTTTTCCCCTGGCGGACAGCCTATATCAGACCCGGAGAATTTTTGAACCCATGCCATTGCCGACATCTGTTAATACGGATGCAGATGAACTGGGAATCAGTATGCGTTATGACCGGCGATACATGATTCTGACCCGCCGGACCAAACAGGAAGATCTGTACGAAAGTCGGCAGGTCGCCGGAAAATGGGAAACAGCCACGCCCATCGAAATACTCAACACACCCGATAATGAAGGCGCTGCTGCGATTTCCGGTGACGGTCAGTACCTGGTATTTACCGCCTGCAATCGGGCACGGAATGTGGGTTCGTGCGACTTGTATTTTTCGGCTTTTTCCGATACGGGGTGGATGAGTCCGGCCCTGATTCCAGGCGTCAATTCCCGAAACTGGGATTCACAGCCTACCCTTTCCACTGATGGCCGGGTGGTGATTTTCAGCAGCGAACGACCGGGCGGATATGGTGGCCGTGATCTTTGGTTGTCGGTCCGGACGGATCAGGGATGGGTGGAACCTGTCAATCTGGGACCTTCGGTGAACACCGCCGGAAACGAAGAAAATCCATTTTTGCATTCAGATGAATACACCCTTTACTTTACATCCGATTATCGACCTGGATTTGGTGGTCGGGATTTGTTTATGTCACATCGGCTCCGTGGCAACGAATGGTCTCCGGCAGAAAATCTTGGGTTTCCGATCAACAGCATCGACGATGAAGAAGGCATTTTTATAGAATCTTCTGGCCGGAAGGGCTATTTCTCTTCCGCGCGCCGTGGTGGATTTGACCTTTATCAATTTGAATTGGATCCGGCGATCAGGCCTCGTCCGGCCTTGCTGTTCCAATTGATCGTTCTCGATTCTGTTACCGGACAACCCCTGCCAGGCGTGGAAGTCAACATATATGACTGGACCCGCGATATACTGGTTAGATCAGTGACCACAGACCAGGAGGGATTTGCTGCTTTTCTGATGAGTGGGGGCCGAAAATACGGGATTACTGCCTCCAAAAGTGGGTTTACCCTATTGTCATTTAGCCGGATTATCGAAGATGGTATCGGTCAGGACCTCAGTGATACCTTATACCTGGCGCCTGTTACCGAATCCACTACGGTGATTTTGGAAAATGTGCATTTTGAGACCGGAGAATCCCGGCTCCTGGAAGGATCTGCGACCGAGCTGGACCTCCTGGCGGAGTATTTGCTGGAGAACCCGGAGATCAGCATTATTCTGACGGGTCATACCGACAATATAGGGACAACTGCTGCTAATATGAATCTTTCCCGGGAGAGGGCTCTAAGTGTTAAAAATTATCTGGTGGGTAAGGGCGTGGCAAAAACCCGGATCGAAGCGCAGGGGATGGGGGAATCCAAACCAATAGCTTCCAATGACACGGAGGAAGGACGTCAGAAAAACCGTCGAACTGAAATTTCAATCATTCAATAATGGGAAGAAGACGAAGGAAAAACAGGATGGTGCAGGGTACTGTGGTGGATATAGGTGCAAAAGGCATGTCGGTGTGCCGTACGGAGGAGGGAGAGGTATTCCTGGTACAGGGAGCAGTCCCTGGGGACCACATCTCTGCATTGCTCATTCGTAAAAAGAAGGGGCTGTGGCACGGGAAGGTGGTGGAATTTTTGAAATTTTCCAATGACCGGGTTGAGCCACCCTGTATCCATTTTTACGATTGCGGAGGCTGTAAATGGCAAAATCTGGATTATGTGAAGCAAATCGGGTTAAAGGATAAAGCTGTCCGGGATGCCATGCGCCGGATCGGAGATATCGAAGTGGAACATTACTATCCCATCATAGGCTGCACGGAAATATATGAATACAGGAACAAGCTGGAGTTTACGTTTTCGGACCAGCGGTGGCTTACAGAAGCAGAAATGACGGATCAGGACAAGGACATCCGGCTTCAGGGGCTGGGTTTTCATCGCCCCGGTCGCTTCGATAAAGTATTGGATATTCATGAATGCCTGCTACAGCCAGCGCCTTCCAATGATATTCGCAATTTTATCCGGGAAAAGGCGATTGATTACGGTCTGAGTTTTTTCAATCCCCGAAGCCAGAAAGGATTTTTGCGAAATCTGATCATCCGGACCACCGAAACCGGTGATCTGATGGTAATTGTGGTCATCGCTCCCTCGCATACCGAAGCCATTGAACCTTTGTTGACCGATCTGCGACAGACTTTTCCGCAGATCACTTCTCTGCTGTACGTTATCAATCCAAAACCCAACGATACCATTTTTGACCTGGACGTACACGTGTTCCATGGCTCTGAATTTATCACGGAACAAATGGGGTCAAAATTTTTCCGGATCGGACCCAAGTCCTTCTTTCAAACCAACACGCGTCAGGCCCGTGTATTATATGATGAGGTAATCAAAATGGCAGATTTTGCAGGACATGAAACGGTGTATGATCTATACAGCGGACTGGGTAGCATTGGTATCTATCTGGCAGACCGGGTTAGTAAGGTGGTAGGTATTGAAGAGGTCGGAGAAGCGGTGGAATGGGCTTTCAGGAACGGGGAACTAAATTCAGTCGAAAATTGTAAATATTTTCACGGAGATGTCCGGAATTTACTGTCAGAAGAATTTGTAGCCACTGAGGGCGAACCGGATGTATTGATCGTAGACCCACCTCGGGCGGGTTTGCATCCGGACGTAGTGGAATTTATCCTTCGGCTTGAACCAAAAAAGATCATTTATGTTAGTTGTAACCCGGCTACACAGGCACGCGATCTGGCTGGGTGGAAGAAGAAATACCGATGTATTGCCATGCAACCGGTCGATATGTTCCCCCACACCAGCCACCTGGAGAACATTGCGTTGCTGCATTTGAAAAACGAAAATTAGATTTTATGTCAGGACATAGTGAGGAGACCATTCGCGATTTTCAAAATCATTATAATCGGTTTCGGCCATTGCTGACTGAAGCTCAGGAAGTAGTGCTGGACAGTGAGGTGTCAGAATTTCCTGTTTTTGTATTCTCCCGGATGAAGCCCGAAATCGGAGTAAAGCTATATGATTCCCTGGATGAGGATCTGGATTGGTATGTTCATGCTTCTTCATTGGAAGAACTGGTCGCTAAAAATATCATCGATTCATCTCGGGTCAATGAATTCAAGGAAGTGTACAAAGATCCCAAATCCTATTTCTGTATATTGCTACTGGATGGCGAGACTGCTCAATTCGCCTTTCCCCAAATCAAGGGAATTCCTTTTTCTGATAACTGACCCAGACCCACACCTACGCTCACTCATGTAAATCCTCCTTACTGAGTTGGTCGATCACATCATCGGCATCCAGACCGTTTTCATCCTTTGGTCCTTCAAGGAGATCTTCCAGGACCCTCAGGATACGGTGTGCGAACAGAGTCATATTGCGGAATTCTCCAAGTAATTGCAGATAAAGGATACTGTTGCGGGTACCCACCTTTCCTTTTTTGATCCGCTGGATTTGTTTTTTTCGGATTCCACGGATATGATTGGCATATTCCTGAAGTTGGCTGGTGTATTTACTCATCATTTCCGCATCCCGTGATTGAAACGCGTCTAAGATATTACGAAATAACTTTTTTACCATTTCGTGTACCTCCTGGATTTCCTGAATTTGTTCAGGTAGGAGGGGCTTGTGGTTGTTGTCCACGTGTTTGAAGCTGCTTTTCAAGATGGAATCTACCTGCAGGGCCAATTCTCTGAGGTAATCGGTTACGATGATATAAACATGACCGGCTTCCAGATCATGTTCCGTCACATTTTCCAATATTTTAAGGGACTGAAGCTGCAGCCATTCGATCCGTTTCCGGGTGGGTTTGAATAGGTCCCGGGCATCTTTGAGTTTGTTTCGATCTTCTTTTCGGAGTGCTTTCAGTGAATAGGTGACGGCTTCATCGTATTTTGTGAGAAAATTCTGGATTTGTACTGTACAGAGTTGCAGAATCTTCTCGTGTGTCAGCCCCCCTTCTTCGAATCGCTTTTCGTACTCCTTCAGGTCAGCGATTCGTTTGGAATGTGTACGATGGGTGCGATAGACTGCCATGACGGCTACAATTAGCACTGCGATGATGCCGATTATACCACCAAAATAGAAAATGGTCAAAAGGATAAACGCGACAGTGAATGCAGAAAATGCCGTAAAAAACCATCCGCCGATTACAGATAGGACTCCTGAAACCCGATATACTGCGCTTTCCCGGCCCCAGGCACCATCCGCCAATGAGGCCCCCATAAAGACCATAAAAGTAATGTAAGTAGTAGAAAGTGGAAGTTTGTAATTGGTTCCTATGGCAATCAGGATACTCGACACCACCAGCGTAACCGAAGCCCTCAACATATCAAATACCGGGGCATTTTCTTTTAGTGCTTTTTGTTTCTCTCTGAAAGGTGTTTCATCAAACTGCCGATTGATAAGCGTATGGACCCTATCCGGTATCATTTTACTCACAAACTCACCTACCGATGTCACGTTTCGTACCAGGCTACGGGAAAGCATATAGGATGAAAACCGTTCGTAACCTTCATCCTGCCGACCCAGATCCAGAGAGGTTTTTAGCACGGAACGGGCTTTTTTGGAGAGATAAAGTGTCAGAACCATTATTATCCCGGCGATTAAAAGCAATATGGTGGGGGTGCCAACTTCTCCGGCCAAATCGGTCATCAGGAGGTCATCGGCCGGCATGCCACTGGCACTGTATATTTCATAGGAATTGTACGCGGCAAGTGGTACTCCAATGAAGTTGACCAGATCGTTTCCGGCAAATGCCATAGCCAGGGCAAACGTTCCGATGAGCACCATCACTCTCAAAATATTCACCCTGAAAAGCCTGTTGATTATAAAGAACAATATGGTCCAGCCCAGAAAACCATATAATAGAATTTGAGTGGTATTACTTTCGATGGCCATGGAGATTTCCGGCGTGTTGAAAGAGGTCCCTGAAATGCCTTTGATCAGCATAAAATAGGTAATTGCCGTCACACCGATACCTCCGAAGACAGGACCAATAGTCCGCATACGTTTTTCATATTCAAAAGAGAACAAGAGCCGGGAAAGGTATTGGATAGCCGCGCCTATGGTAAAAGCCAACGCAACAGATAGTAGTATGCCCATGATGATGGCCAGGGCTTTATCATTGTTGATGTATTCAAAAAGCTGCAAGGAATTGGGATCGGTATATACCTTGATGGCTGCCATAGCCACTGCGGCACCCAGGAGTTCGAACACTATGGACACTGTGGTAGAGGTAGGCATGCCATAGGTATTGAAGGTATCGAGCAGGATAACATCGGTCACCATGACAGCTAAGAAAATCAGAAAAATCTCTGAAAAATAAAAATACTCCGGATGGAATATCCCTTTTCGCGCGACTTCCATCATGCCACTGGAGAATACCGCACCAACCAACACTCCGAGCCCTGCAACGAACATTATGGCTTTTATCGAGGCAGATTTGGAACCTACCGCAGAATTGAGGAAATTGACCGCATCGTTGCTGACGCCCACCACCAGGTCTGAAATAGCCAGAAAAAAAAGTACAAAAATCAGTACCAGATAAAATATTTCCATTTGCTCAGTGTGTAAGTTTACTATTACCATGAAAGGTAGCAGTATCCTGATAAATATACGCTATAAGAATTTCAGGGCAATAATTTCTTTCATTCATTTCAGACACGTTGCAAAATTAGCAAACCTAACATTAAGTTAGTGTTAATTTTGGAAATCCAGATTGGCGTTATGAAATGTTGGGTTTCAGTCCTATTTTTGTAAGCAATGGTCTTCGGTACAAGATATTTTGATATATTCACTACAATAGAAATCCCCTGCACCACTTTTTATATAATCTGACCGTCAAATGATTCGTAGAGCAATTAAAATGACCAGATGAAATTTATAAAATTCATTTTTCCAATCGCTGAGACTTTACAGCATTATGGGAAGAAGGATTTTCTGGCTGATCTCAATACGGGTCTTACCATTGGAGTGTTGTTGATCCCACAGGGAATGGCCTATGCCATGCTGGCTGGCTTACCAGTCACATATGGACTTTATGCGGGTCTGATTCCCCCCGTGATTTACGCTTTGTTTGGAAGTACACCACATCTGTCGGTGGGTCCGGTGGCCATTTCGTCTATTCTGTTATTGGCCGGGGTAAGTAAACTCGCTGAAGTTGGTTCGGCAACCTATATATCCCTGGTGATCACGGTTGGGTTGCTGATCGGCCTGCTGGAAATCTCTATGAGTTTTCTAAAGCTGGGATTTTTCGTCAATTTCATTTCTTTCCCGGTCATATCGGGGTTCACCTCTGCTGCGGCCATCATCATAATGGTTACCCAGCTTAAGGATATACTGGGTTTGACCATTCCGTATTTTAACCACGCCTGGGACACCCTTTTTTTTGCGATACAGAACATTCACCTGACTCATTGGATAACACTGGCCGTTTTTGGCATTTCAGTAATATTGATCCTGCTAATTAAAAAGATGTCCCGATTTCTGCCTGCCAGTCTTATAGTGATGATCACCGCTACGGTGGTTAGTTATATAGTAGGCCTCGAAAATTATGATGTCCGCATCATCGGAGCTATTCCCTCAGGATTGCCGCAGTGGATATGGCCCGATTTTTCGCTGGATCAGGTTGTCAGTCTGATGCCCACCGCATTAACCATGCTGGTGGTCGGTATCGTAGGGAGTTTAAGTATGGCCCGGAGCATAGAGGCGCATCATCAGAGTTATGAGGTGAAGCCGGACCAGGAATTGCTCGGGCTGGGAATGGCAAAGATCGCCGGGGCCTTTTTCCAGGCCATCCCGGCCGATGGAAGTTTTTCAAGATCTTCGATCATGAGCGAAACGGGGGGAAGGACGACGGTGTCATCCATTATCACAGCTGCATTGGTGGGCCTGACTTTGTTGTTCCTGACCGGTCTGCTGTATCATCTGCCGCTGGCAGTATTGAGTGCTGTAATCGTAGTATCGGTTTCCAGCCTCATCGATGTGCCACAGGCAAAAACCTTGTGGAACAGTCACCGGAGCGATTTTATGATGATGCTGGTCACCTTTATCGTCACCCTTACAGTAGGTATCATGGAAGGTGTGGGCTGTGGCGTGATCCTTTCCATATTTGTTGTGCTTTACCGCAGTACCCATCCGAGTGTAGTGGAACTGGGCCGGATCGAAGGCACCACCAGATATCGCAATCTGGATCGATATGAAGAAGCACTCGGACGGGATGATATCGTTATTGTCCGATTTGACGATCAGATATTTTTTGCTAATGCCTCTTTTTTTAAAGACTCCATACGTCAGTGCGTACAGCGACACCCTTCAGGTAAAATTAAGCATCTCATCCTCGATTCCAGCAGCATTCACAGCATAGACAGTACCGGCATCCGCACGCTGAAGGAAGTCGAACAGGAACTGGACCGGAAAGGAATAACGCTTCATCTTTCCGGGGTCATCGGTCCTGTGAGGGATATTTTATATAAATGCGATCTGCTCACCGAACCAGGTAAACACCATATGAGCATTCACGAAGCGGTACAGGAAATCTCAAAAAACATTGCGGTGCCCGAAGTGGATTATTCGAAAGGGGCGATGCAGACCAATGTGGTCCGTAGACATAAATCGAAAAGATGGAGATTGCCCTAACCTCCTGAGTACTATTTAAACGGAATTCTCCTAATCTTTCTTTATCTTTAGCGAAAAAATGAAACCAATGCTTCGACCCGCTACTTTTGGATTTTTGGCCATTTTAGGGATCGTTACCTTCTGGGCTTGTTCCTCCGACCAATCAGAGGATCAAAAAACCGGAAAGGACTTGCCCAACATTGTTTTTATCTACATGGACGATCTGGGATATGGAGACATGAGTGCGTATGGCGCTACCGAAATCCATACTCCTCATATGGACCGACTAGCCAATGAGGGCATACGCTTTACCCACGGCTATGCCTCCTCGGCTACTTGTTCCCCCAGTCGATTTGCCATATTGACGGGAATTTATCCCTGGCGCAACGAGAATGCGAAAATATTGCCAGGTACAGCTCCTCTTTTGATCGACACGGGTACAGCCACTGTGGCATCTATGCTGCGTGATGTCGGGTACCATACCGGTGTGGTGGGTAAATGGCATCTGGGACTGGGAGATGGTCAGGTGGACTGGAACCAACGCGTCTCTCCAGGGCCCAATGAAATCGGGTTCGATTACTCGTTTATCATGGCGGCAACGCAGGACCGTGTGCCTACTGTTTACCTCGAGGATGGACTGGTGGTCGGACTGGACCCCGACGATCCGATTGAAGTCAGTTATCAGAAAAATTTTGAGGATGAGCCGACTGGAAAGGAGAACCCGGAATTGCTTACGATGCATCCCTCACATGGCCACGACGCCACCATCGTAAATGGAATTTCCCGGATCGGATTTATGAGGGGAGGTGAGGCTGCCCGTTGGAAAGACGAAGATATGGCCGACACTTTTCTGGAAAAAGCACAGAATTATATAAAGTCACATAAAAATGAACCTTTCTTTTTATTCTATGCCTTTCAGCAACCCCATGTTCCACGGACGCCCCACCCCCGTTTTGTAGGATCTACCGATATGGGACCCCGCGGTGATGTGATCATGGAAGCTGATGCTATGGTAGGTGAATTTTTGAAAACGCTTGAAGCGGAAGGATTGGCAGAGAACACCCTGATCATCTTTTCAAGTGATAACGGTCCCGTGGTGGATGACGGATATGAAGATCAGGCCGTGGAACGATTGGGTGATCATAAGCCGGCAGGACCTCTTCGCGGTGGAAAATACAGTTTGTTCGAAGCCGGTACCCGCGTACCATTTATCGCCTGGTGGCCCGGAACGATCGAACCTCAGGTATCCGATGCCATGATCAGCCAGATCGATCTGTTCGCCTCATTGGCCCACCTGGCAGGTAACAACCAGACCTATCAAAACGATAGCCATGATCTACTTGACGTATTATTGGGTAAAAGCGACGAAGGACGGGATCAACTCATTCTGGAAGCGACTACCCGTACCGCGTTCCGGCAGGGTGACTGGGCCATGATCCCACCCTATAGCGGACCTGCAGTGAATAAGCGTGTCAATATCGAGCTGGGCAACAGTCAGGAATACCAACTTTATAATCTCCGGGAGGATCCGTCTCAGCAGCAAAACCTTGCCGATGACCATCCCGAAAAACTACAGGAAATGGTACGTGATTTTGAAGCGGTGCGGGGAACAGATTACGGGAATATTCAACCACTAGAGTTGAAGTAAATCGTCATCCAAAAATGCCCCGGCACAAGTCTCAGATTGAAGTAAAGAATGCACTTCCCAAGGTGGGATTCACAAAAGCAATCCTGTGTCATTTACCGCACGATATCACAATTTTACAGCAGATATAGTTACCTCGTCCCTCTGTAGAATGCCGTACTTTGATCTCGAGGTAGGCAAAGTGTGAATAGACGTGCTGGTCCGTTTAACTGAAGTACGATCTATCCCGAATAAATTATCACATACAGTCTATTCTTACTAACTTGTCAAATTTTTGTGGGAGGTATTGCTATTATAGATTTTGGAGTATATTAGCCATTCTTTTTCCATGATGGATAGATTTATGTATTGAATCTACGGAGAATAGCGGAATAAAAAAGATCTCCGCGTTCGTGAACGATAACGAAAAAACTTTTAATGTATACATTTTTCATTTGCCTTGTAATTCTGGTGTTGGGTTATTATTTCTATTCGCGTTATGTAGAACGTGTTTTTGGCGCGGATCCGAACCGTGAAACTCCCGCTGTGGCAATGGCTGATGGCGTGGATTACGTCGGTTTACCCTGGTGGAAAATATTCCTGATCCAGTTTTTGAATATAGCTGGGTTAGGTCCTATTTTTGGTGCTATTGCAGGCGCGATGTGGGGCCCGGTTGCATTTATTTGGATCGTTCTGGGTTCTTTGATTGGCGGAGGGGTGCATGATTATTTTTCAGGCATGCTATCGGTCAGAAACAAGGGCAAAAGCCTGCCCGAATTGACCGGAAAATACCTGGGAGAGGGAAGCCGAAAATTTACTATGGCATTCACCGTAACGGTTTTGATCCTCGTAGGTGCGGTTTTCATAGCCGGACCGGCCAAGTTGATGAGTGATCTGACGCTGGGCGAAGGTGCGTTCTCCGGCATTTTCACGGTTCAGTTCTGGACTTTGCTCATTCTGGCTTACTATATTCTGGCCACTATGCTACCTGTGGATAAAATAATTGGAAAAATTTACCCGGTTTTTGGCCTGGCATTGCTGCTTATGGCTATCCTGGTGTTTGTTTTTATTATGTTACAGGGGGTGAATGTCCCGGAATTGACTATGGCCAATTTAAGAAATATGCATCACGGAGGATCTGATTTTCCAATATTTCCCATGTTATTTATAACGATTGCGTGTGGTGCTGTTTCCGGGTTCCATGCTACTCAGTCTCCATTGATGGCCCGGTGCATTACGAATGAAAAACAGGGTCGGCGCATTTTCTATGGAGCAATGATCACTGAAGCAGTTGTAGCGATGATCTGGGCGGCGGTATCGATGAGCTTTTTTGGAGGCGTATCTCAGCTCAATGAGGTCATGGTTGCAGAAAACGGGAATGCGGCTTTTGTGGTCAATGCGGTATCTTCCGGGCTCCTCGGCAGCATTGGAATAGTCCTTGTTACCCTTGGTGTCGTGGTAGCACCTATTACTTCGGGAGATACGGCCTTCCGGGGGGCACGACTCATCATTGCGGACTTTTTCAGTTGGGATCAGAAAAAACTATTACCCCGGGTTTTGGCAACGATTCCGCTGCTTACCATTGGATACGTCCTGACCCTGATGGATTTTAGCGTGCTTTGGCGGTACTTTGCCTGGGCCAATCAAACCATCGCGGCGATAACCCTGTGGATGGTCACTGTTTATCTGCTTCAGGAAAATAAAAATTACTGGGTGGCCCTCGTACCGGCTATGTTTATGTCAGTGGTTTCGATTACTTATATTCTGGTGGCGCCGGAGGGTTTTCAACTTCCCATTACCCTCTCGGTTTGGGGTGGGATCATCGGTGCATTCGCTGTCCTTATGATCCTGTTCAAGACGCGCCGGTATGCCATCGGGTCGTCGATATAGTCCATATCCGGACTATTCAGTTCTTACAGGCGGTTCTTTGGAGTCATCCCTTACGATCTCCGGCGGTATCAACTTATACACTACCGGGGTAACCACCCTGGCCAGCAAGGTTGAACTGATCAACCCGCCAATCATGACGATAGCCAGTGGGGAAACCAACGGATTGCTTGACATAGCAATAGGCAGAAGGCCACCAATCGCTGTGAGTGTGGTCAGAATAATGGGTAAAAACCTGGCTTCACCTGCTTTCTCGATCGCTTCGATGAGGGGCATCCCGTTGGCCCGGAGCTCGTTGGTGAAATCCACCTGCAGGATGGTGTTTTTTACTTCGATCCCCGCCAGTGCGATGATGCCAATAGTAGCCACAAACGATAAGGTATGACCCGTAATGAGTAGGGCAAGCACCGCACCCACGATTCCCAGGGGGATGACTGACAACACGATAAAGGTACTTTTGAACGTGCCAAACTGGAGGATCAACACCGAAATAAACAAAAATGAAGCCACCAGAATAATGCTGCCAAATCCACCGAATGAATCACTTCGGCCTTCCATGACTCCGCCCATTTCGTAATGATAACCCGCTGGCCATTCCATTTCATCCATTCCGGATATCACCTGCCGGGTGATATCATCCGTGTTGTATCCTTCCCGTACAAAAGTAGATATCGGCACGTAGCGCATTTTATCATACCGTGTGATCAATGCAGATGAGCTTTCCAGCTCAAAATCCGCTATTTGATTAACGGGAATGGCATTCCCCCGGTTATTGTGGACGTACAAATCGTGAAAAATACTCAGGTCAGGGTGGGAAGGTCCCGGCACGGAAACCACCACATCGTGTCCTTCCGTAGTCCCTGCTTGTGTGAAAGTTCCCACGGTAATACCGGTGATCGCCATACGGGCAGTTTGTGCAATCCGGGCGGACGACACGCCGAGGGATCGGGCTTTGGCTTTATCGACATTCAACCGGATATCTGATTTAAGGTTTTTGACCGGATTGTTGATATAAACTGTACCGGGCGTGGCTTCGAGCGTGTCCACAGTTCGGGCAGCCAGATTTCGCAAAACGCTCAGATCATCCCCGAAAATTTTCACTTCCACCGGTGCGGTCATCGGTGTCCCCTGCTGAAAGTCTTTGACCTCAATGGCAGCACCGGGATAGGAAATCCAGCGTTCCCGCAATCGCGTGATGAGGGCTACTTTCTCATCAGGCGAAGTGTCGGGCTGTAATTGTACAAATATTTCACCAAAATTGCTGCTTTCATTTCGCTGCAACACGTTGTAGTAAATCTGTGGATTCCCTTTCCCCGTGTTGGACGTAAAAAACCGGACTTCCGGCATATCTTTCAGTTCCTCCTCAATTCCCTTCATGACCGAATCCGTGTAGTAAATATTGGATTGTAGCGGAGTGCGTACTTCGATCATAATTTGGGGTTTTTCAGAAGCCGGGAACAGACTGGTGCCAATGACCGGCACAAGCATCAGCGCAGTAGTGAATATAATACCGGCTATCAATAAGGTAAGGACCGGATGCTTCAATCCTTTGTCGAGCAATGGCGCATATGCGGAGTGGATGACCTTCTGCAAACCCTGCAGGAAGATGTTTCCCCTTTCGTCACGATGGGGGTTTAATATTTTACTCGAAAAAAACGGTACGATGGTCAGCGCTACGATCATGGAGCCCAGCACGGTGGCGATAATGGCAACGGGCAGACTGCGGATAAAATCTCCCGATGCCTCCGGCAGGAACAACAGGGGCAGAAATGCAATTACAAGTGTGGCAGTACAACCCAGGACAGCTTTGGTGATTTGCGCGGTCGCCCTGCGTACTGCTTCCATCCGTCCGTAGCCTTCCCGCATCCAGCGCTCGATGTTCTCCACTACCACAATGCTGTCGTCCACTAACAGGCCCAGGGCTACCACGAATCCTACGATGCTCAGTTGGTTGAGACTATAGCCCAGAAGATTGAGGGCAATGACACCGATCGTCAGTGAGAGGGGTATGGCCAGCATGACGACAAACGATGCCCGGTTGCCCAGTGGTAAAAGTGTCAGCAAGACCAGTCCGATGGCGATCAGAAAATCCTTCCCCAACCCAGCCAGCCGCTGGTTGACATTTTCAGCCTGATCAAAATGCAGGACCAGGTCTATGTCGGCCGGAAGTTGTTCGTCAAATTTCCGAATGACGGACAGGTATTCTTCCTGTGCCGCCGATATATTTTTTCCTTCCTTCAATGCCGCCACTACCGATACAGCCCGGTATCCGTTGAGACGAACGATGTGATTCTGAGGCGCGAAATCATAATACACTGCAGCCACATCGCTCAGACGGATGTTCCGTTCCCGTGATCCCCTGACGATAATATTTTCGATTTCTTCAATGGTCCGCAGATCCCCACCGGTATGGAGGTTGTACGTTTTATCCCCACCGAGAATGCTTCCCCCCGGTATATTCGCGAGTTCCTCTTTCAGGGACTGTGCGACGGCATCCAACGGAATTTTCAGCCGCGACAGTGTGCCGGGGTCTATATCTACCCGTACTATCTGCTCCGGAAGGCCATGAATCTGTACATTTTTTAAAGCCTTCACCCGTTGTAATTCTTCCTTCAGGTCCTCGGCCCAGGTTTTGAGCCTGTCTTTGGAAGCATACTCAGAGATCAATTCCATTTGCAGGATATTGACGTTGGTCGGATCTATTTTCTCCACCTGTATGCTGTAAATATCCCTGGGCAACCGATCACGCATCCCGTTGACTTCCGCAACCAGTTCCTGGTATTTATTGTCCACATCGCTGTGGTATTCAAACTCTACCCGTACCAGAGCAACCCCATTGGTGATGGTGGATTCGATTTCCTTGATGTTGTCGAGGCTGTAAATGTTTTCTTCCAGGGGCTCGACGACCTGTTCCTCCATGTCGCCGGGGCTCATACCGGGATAGATCGTAGTGACGATAAACATCGGAGCGTGCATGGATGGATCCTCGGACCTGGGCATATTTAATAAGGTAGAAATCCCCAGCGCTGCAACCATCAGCGTCAGAACGAGGGTAAAACGATAGTTTTTTATGGCAAAATTGGTCAGGTTCATGATTAGTCATTCTGGTGATTAAGGGAAATGGCAGAACCGTCTTTGAGATAGGCGCTACCAGCTACAATGAGTAAGTGCGAACTGTCCAGACCATGATCGATCCAAACCCGGTCTGCCGTCAGATGATTAATGTGGACTTTGACTTTCCGTGCGAATTTCTGATCGTTAGTGACGAAGACAAAACCATATTCGGAATCGCCGTCCAGCAAGGCGCTATAAGGAATCGACCATCCGGTCATTTTATGGGCAGTATGAATCTTCGCCTGACCAAAAACCCCGGTTGCTAAAGGTGGTTTGTTAGATTTTTCAACAGCCAATTTCACGGTTAGCCCACCAGTCATCGGATCAACGCTTTTACTTTTTTGGACGACCCGGGCCCGGAGGGAGGTGCCAACAGCCACATCGCTGGTAATTTCAGCAAGATCGCCTTCCTGAATGGCGATCCACTGTGATTCACTGACGCTCACCTGGAACATCCATTTCCCATTGTCAGCGCCGTTGACCAGTAGAACGGGAACTCCAGGACCCGCCAATTGTCCTTCGTTCAGGTAACGTTTCAGCACATAGCCCTTTTCCAATGCGTAAATCGATGAATGACCGGCACTGGTTTGGGCGAGCTCCCATTGCTGTCGGGCCAATTCCAGGGCGGTTGCGGCGTTTTGCCATTGTTCCTGCGTGGCTACGCTATCTCGATAGAGCGCGGTCACCCGGTCGTAATCCCTTTGGGCTTTCTCCAATCCCGTCTGTGCCTGGAGCAGACCGGTATTCACTTCTTCTCCGATTACGGTAGCCAGAAGCTGGCCCTTTCGTACGATATCGCCCTCCCGGACAAAAATGCGGTCAATAATACCACCATTTTTAAACGACAAAAGCGTCTCGTCTTCGGTGGTGAAAAAACCCGACACATGAATGACCGGAGATACGGTATCCCGACGGATCTGCTCTATGCTTACCGGTATTTCCCGGGGGATGATAAAAGTTTCCTCCAGCTTTTTCTGGTGACAGGAAGCCGCCAGAATCAGAATATAGAAAAGGGTAAGGTAAGTTTTCATTTGAATAGTATTAAGGTTATTTCAAAATGTATGATGCAGTGGCACGTTCCAGTTTTGCAAGGGCAGCCAGCATTTCCAGCCGGTGAATGCTCAGGGAGAGCCGGGCATTTGTCAACTGATTGCGGGCGTCCACGGTTTCCAGATAGGTGTTGGCGCCGGCGCGATATCCTTTTTCGATTAATCTTTGATAGGTTGCGGCAGATTCCAGTTGTTTTTCGGAAGACCGATAGGTGAGATAGGCCGATTCCAGATCGTTCCGGGCGACCTGTCCGTTGAGTGTAAGCTGTTTTTCCACGAACTCCCGGTGACGTAAGGCATCCTGAATTCCCAGTTCGGACTGCGCCTGCTTATTTCGGTGCCGGTATCCCGAAAAGATGGGAATGTTCAGTTGGAGCCCAACCATTAGATATCGCGACTGGTTGTCAAATTTCCAGTTTTCGGCCTGAGAACCCAGATCGAGAAAACCGTACAGGGATGGAAATTGGGCAGCCTGGTCGAGTTGGTGTACATTTTCCTGAAGTTCGATCGCTTTGTCCAGCAGATCCATTTCTTCCCGGGCTGAAATATCCGGAATCTGAGCCAATGCCAGAATAACCTGGTCGGCGGGATCCTCCACTTCCTCCGGTGTCTCAATGGCTGCATCAGCCTCCCGGTTCAGCAGAAAATTGAAATAACGCCGGGCATTGTCCGCCTTTTGCCGGGCATCCGCGATTTGGGCTTCTGCATCAGTCACCTCGCTTTCCGATCTAATGAGATAAGCAGGCAGGCCTTTTCCCTGATCCAGTAATTTCTGATTGACCCGCATCGCTTCTCTGGCCAGTTCCAGTGCAGACTGATAAATATGGATGACGTCCAGCGTTTGGAGATAATTGACGTAAGCCGTCTTGACTTTCTCGACCAGGTCGCGCTGGTAAATGGTAATTTCCTCCCTGCTCATTGCTACCTTTTGTTCCTGTATCCGCTTGTTATAGACCAACTTTGCATCATACACAGGTACCGTAGTATGAATTTTGGCGTCATAAAAGTTCAGCGGCAAAAGGTTAAAGCTCTGATTTTGCAGAGGCCGGAAGTTATCGGAGGCGGTCAGATCATTGAGGGTAGAATAGACATCGTTCAGTAAATCTCCCACGGGTAGCTCGATGTTTCGCCCCCCGGTTGCGGTAGTGTATTGCCCCTGAAGCTCAACGGTGGGATAAAACATTCCCCGGGCCATCTCCAGAGCATAAGCCGCCTGGTCGAGTTGGATATTTTTTCGTTGCAACACGATGTTGTGAAGCAGTGCACTGTCGATATATGATTGCAGTACTGTCTGGGCATATGTTCCCGTGCAATACAACATCGCAATAGTAAAAACAAAGATTTTATATTTCATAGTTAACAGTGTTAAGTTAGTTCGTAAAATTTTTTATATATCCTCTAGTATTTTCACATAAGCATTAAAAGCTCGGTTGATAAGTTCCGGGATATCCGGATTCAGGTCCGATTTCCGGGCAATCAGCTCAAGCCGGCCGCTGTTGGTCAGTGCGCACAATCCGTGAACCTGAGACCAGATCAGGATGGCCAGCTCGTAGTGGTCGTAATCGTTGAAACGGCCCTGTTCCTGGCACGCGTCGATGGTATGCAGTAGGTTGTGAAAGGCGGATTCTCCCTCCGGCCAACCTTGCTCGCATTCATCGGGGTCTTTCAAGTGTTCGAGTGGTTTTTGCATGCTAAACATAATTTCATAAAAGTCTTTGTTTTCGATGGCAAAGCTGATGTAGCATCGCCCCATGGATTTCAATCGTTCAAAAGGGTTTTCCACGTATTGCAGGGTCCTGAATTGTTCGTTCAGCAATTTGAACCCTTCCTGATGCAAGGCGTGCATGATTTCAGCCTTGTCCCGGTAATACAGGTATAAAGCCGTGGCACTGACACCGACCCTGGTGGCTATTTTGCGCATTGAGGTCTGTTCATACCCCTGATCCAGGAACAGCTTTTTAGCTGCTTCCAGGATCAGGTCTTTCAGGTTTTCCTGCTGTTCTTCTTTTCTGCGTTTAAGCGCCATGATCATGCAAAGTTAGTTAACGGTGTTAATTGTGCAAATATTTCCATGAAATTTTTTTTGGAAATTTTTGTGGTGATTGGCAGAGTGCCAGCCTAAGCAGGTTTTGTAGGCTGGTTGTGTCTTTACCCTGTAGAAGGGCTTCACGCCCTGAACTCAGTAAAATGGTGGCGAGGGCCGGATCAACGAGATGGTGTTTTTCCGGCTGTGCCAATTGAGAAAAATAATTGCGTGGGGGGAACCCGGGTGATATCGAATCCAGAATCCATAGTCGTTCCAGGATATTTCGTTGTAGATGAACCGTGGCCCGGTTTGGCTTTTCATCAGAACCGGATGTCGCAGCCTTTCTGATGGACTCCAGATTGGCGGTGGTTGCAGTAGCGATATGTGACGACCCGATATCCATCGGGGACGGGACGAGCCAGCCGAATTCCACGGAAGATTAGGTGTGAGCCCATAATGACCGCCAGCTCCAAGGGGTCATGACCCCTTGGATTAATTTCAGAGCTCCTCTTCCAACACCACCTCAAAAGTGGTCAATCCACCTTGAGAATGAAGGCTATAGGGGAAGCGGTGGTTGTTCAGAATTTCCCGTACCATGGTCAATCCCACGCCCTGGCCGGATGGTTTCGTGCTAAAGAACGGGGTAAAGATTTTCGAGGTATTTTCGGCAGAAATACCGGAGCCGGTGTCTGTGATCCGGATAGCGATGGGGTTATCATCCAGTTCTACTATGATCCTGCCCGGACCTTTGATGGCCTGAAATGCATTGAGGAGGACGTTGATCAGGACCTGTTCGATCTGATCGGGATCTACCTGGGCTGTAGTCTTATTTTCCGGTAGGATCAATTCCATAGAGACCACCGGATCATCCGATCGGGTTTTCATTAAAAGGAAAACCCTCTGTATTAAATCATTGAGATTGGTCCGAATGAGATGTGGGGGCGGAATGCGAACCACATCAGCAAAATTTTGCATGAATCGGTTCAGGTTTTTATTCCGGTCAAGGATGACAGCCAGGTATTCGCGGACCTCTTCCTCCGCCATTGGAGAGCCCGTGAGCAGTGAATCCAATATGGAATTGACCGCACCAACGGAATTGTTTACCTCATGAGCCATCATACGGATGACCTTACCGTAGGATTTCTTTTCTATGGCCAGGACTTCAGTGCTGACATCTTCAAGTATTATAAACTGCCGGGCAAATCCACGGTGCATAAATTTGTTGACCAGGCACCGAAAATATTGATTACTTCCAATGCGAAAGCGGACAGGTTCGTTGAAAGCAATACCTGACAAAGCTTCCGCTAAATCAGGGTTCACTTTTTCAATGGGTTTTCCAATATCATCTGCATTCAGTGTTAGCTTTTGTTTCGCAGCAGGATTCAATTCGCTCAGCCGGCCATCATAATCCAGAATCAGGATACCCACTGGCAGTGCATCGATCAGTGAATGAAGAAAGTAGTGCTGTTCTTGCTGGAAAACCCTTTCCTTTCGGATGTTTTCGATCATATTGTTGTACACCGAAACCAGGTTGTTCATCTCCGGGGAATCGGTGTAACGCATTTTATTGCTAAAGTCATGATGGCTCAGCGCCTCACTACCAACCTTCAATTGATCCAGCGGTCTGAAAATTTTGGTGTAAATATTCAATGCCAGAAGGATAAGTACAACGATAAGACCTTCGGCCAGGACCAGTTGCCACAAGGTTTCCCGAAACATCATAAAACTCAATACAGACAATCCTGCCAGAATCAATGCTGTAAAAAGTCCGTATTGCCATTTGATATTCAAAGCGTCGGTGGGTTTCGTGAGACAATCTTTCTATAACCTGGATTCGTGATCTATTTGAAATTTTTCAAGACGCCGATAGAGTGCACTGCGAGTGATGCCGAGACTTTGCGCCACCCGACTGATGTTGCCATCGTGGAAATCCATCGACCGCCGGATCATGGCCACTTCCATCTCCTCCAGCGTCATAACACCGACTCCAGGCAAAACCTGCTTTCCGGATTGCCTGGCATCCGTAAAGTGCCTTTCAAAATCATTTTTTCCGAGAATTTTTTTGCCCGTTAACAACCAGGTCCGTTCCACGATATTCCGCAGCTGTCTGATATTTCCGGGAAAGGATTGCCGGGACAACCATTCCAGCGCATGTGGATCAGCTTCTATATACTTTCGGTCATGCGAATCATTGAGCCGGTCTATAAAATGCCTGACTAGCAATGGAATATCTTCCCGACGCTCCGACAGGGCGGGCAGATGAATGTGGAGTAAATTGATCCGGTAGTACAGATCCTCCCGGAACTTTCCTTCTGCCACCAAAGACTCCAGATTCCGGTGCGTGGCAGAGATCACGCGTACATCGGCCCGGATGGTACGGCTGCTGCCAAGTGCTTCGAAAGCTTTTTCCTGCAACACCCGGAGGAGTTTGACCTGTGCACGTTGACTCAGTTCTCCTACTTCGTCCAAAAAAATGGTCCCGCCATCGGCCTTGCGAAACCGACCCACCCGGTCGTGGACCGCTCCGGTAAAAGCACCCTTTACGTGGCCAAACATTTCGCTTTCAAACAATTCATCGGGTACACCTCCGAGATTGACCTTCACGAACGCCTGGTCTCTACGCTTGCTGTTGTCGTGGATAGCCTCCGCCACCAGTTCCTTACCTGTGCCGCTTTCCCCGGTGATCAAAACGGTAGCATCTGTTTTTGCAATTTGTAAGATTGTAGATTTAATGGCCCGGATCGACTCCGAGTCGCCAATAATGGCCTCCAGCGCTGAGACATCCAAAATTTCGGAGTCCTTACCTGAATTTAGATCGATCTGGGTCTGTACCGCTGATTTTAACTGTTGATTGTCCCAGGGTTTGGTGATAAAATCGCGGGCGCCAAGTTTCATCCCCGATATGGCCAGTTCCAGCGTACCCCAGGCTGTGATGAGTATGACGGGCAATTCCGGATTACGCTGACGAATGGATTCCAGGATCCGGAGGCCTTCCTGACCGGAGGTGTCTATGCTGAAATTGAGGTCCAAAAGCACTACGTCCGGTTGAAAACTGTCAATAAATTCCAGGGTGTTGAGCGGATTGAAAAGGGTCTCCACTGAAAATTCCGCCTTACTGAAAAGTAATTTCAGCGACCGGCAGACCGTTCGGTCATCGTCAATGATGAGTATTTTTGGAGGCATTGTTCAGTGATTAGTGATTAGTGATTAGTGATTAGTGATTAGTAATTAGTGATTAGTAATTAGTAATTAGGCATTAGGCATTAGGCATTAGTAATTAGGCATTAGTAATTAGTGATTAGGCATTAGTGATTAGTAATTAGGTATTAGTGATTAGGCATTAGTGATTTGGAATTAGTGATTAGTGGTGTGTGTGGGTCGGTTGATTGGTGATTAGTTGAGGTCAGTGATTAGTGGTGTGAATGTGGGTGTGTGGTCAGTAGTTCCAACATGCAGTCAGCAAATAAGCTACTA
>CBFGVZ010000030.1:0-23603 GCA_965652315.1 uncultured Saprospiraceae bacterium
CTCATTGAGCAGCCGGAAGCCCGAATATATCTTGGTAGTCCCGCCAGGAATCGAACCTGGATCTAGAGTTTAGGAAACTCCTATTCTATCCGTTGAACTACAGGACCAAACCGGATCTACGGATTCCAAATTCAAGATGGAATCCCCGGGCCGGCAAAATTATAAAATATGGGGAAATATATGGTATCCCTGTGATGTAAATATACTACCACCTTACAAAAAATGGAAATAGATTCAAAATTTTCTATTTTATTATACTTGTATGAAAAATTTTTATTTATTATATTTACAAGCGTCGGTAATATTTTTTTAATACAAGCAATTCGAATAATCAGATTAATCGATCGCTTATACAAAATACACCATCATGAAAAACACCAATGAAACTTCCCTTCAGAATTTCCTCAGCCCAGAACACGAAACACATGTAAATCTTGTCCGCACAGCCCGTCAGGCCAACCTTTTGCTTGAATCCAGATTAAAGCAGTTTGACCTGGATCTTTCATTGTTTGGGATTCTGAGAATCATTCACTTACGTACTGAAAAATTTATTAATATTAAGGAAATTCAGCAGGGAATGATGCACAAAATGGCAAATACCTCACGACTGATCCGCGTATTGGAAGAACGAGAATTGATCACCAGGAAGCCATCCAGGGATGATAAAAGAGTGGTGAATGTCAACCTGACAGAAAAAGGGGTTTTTGTAATGGAAGAACTCGATGAAATGACCAATGAATTCTATATTAACGAGTTTTCAGATTTCTCAAAAAAAGAATTGAGCACCTTTAATGATATGTTGGGAAAACTCAGACATGATTCTTAACCTACCAATCATTACTCATTACACTGGACCACGACAAACTTCTCATAGCAATAACTCAAGGTTCTTCATTTTTTTCTGATTCCTGTTCACCAAGTATTCTCGTCCGTTGTTGGATAATCAAACGTAAGGAGGAATCGAAGGTGAAGTAATTCCACATCCAGTTTAATACAACGAGTACTTTGTTTCGGGTTCCAATCAGTGAATATAAATGGACCCAAAGCCATATCACCCATGATAAAAATCCTGCCATAGAAAATGCAGGGAAATCTGCTACCGCTTTATTGCGACCTATCGTTGCCAATACCCCTTTATTTTTATATTCAAAAGTTCGTATTTTATGATTGTCGTTAACCAGCTCTACGAAATAGTCTGCCAGGAAATCACCCATTTGAATACCGACTTGTGCCACTTGTGGATGTCCGCGAGGATATTTATCTGTAGTCATACCCGCGATATCACCGATCGCAAAAATATCAGTAGTCCCTATCACCCTGCAGTGTCGATCCACCGACAGCCTACCATTTGATTCACTATATTGACTTTCCAGTCCCGGTACAACAGGACATTTTATCCCCGCAGCCCAGATCAGTTTGTTAGTTCGTATTTTCCGTCCACTTTTCAGGGTCGCAAATTGACCATCATATTCATTGACACGGTCATTGAGTATAACGATCACGCCCATGTTCCTCAGAAAACGGAGTGCTGCATCACTGGCTTTTTCACTCATTCCAGGCAACAGTCTTTCACCCGATTGAACCAGATACACATCAATTTCATCCTTGTTTAGCTCGGGATAGTCCCTGGGAATTGCATACCGCTTCATTTCTGCCAGTGCACCAGCCATTTCAACCCCGGTAGGTCCTCCACCTACGATCACAAAATCTATAAAACTCTGCCGGTTATAATAATCCATCTGATACATGGACCTTTCAAAATCCTTAAATATCTGATTCCTGATTCCCAGGGATTGCCCCAGTGATTTGAGCGAAAAAGCATATTTTTCCAATTGTTCATTGCCATAAAAATTGGTTTCAGCTCCCAGGCAAATCACAAGATAGTCATAGCGAATCTGCCCATTATTAGTGACGACCAGATTTTTATCCTGTTGTACTCCCAGTATTTCAGCCTGGCGTACGAATACATTTTGGGCATGGTGAAATACTTTCCGGATTGGAAACGCAATGGCACTGGGCTCAAGGCCGGCCATGGCCACCTGATAAAAAAGCGGTTGGAACTGATGAAAATTATTCCGGTCGATCACGACCACCTGATATGGACCATTCCGCAATCTTCTGGCCAGGTTAAGCCCTGCGAATCCCGCGCCAAGAATAACTATCCGTTTTTTGTCGGATTGAGGAATATTGAGATCAGGATGATCCATACTGGCATATCGATTTTGGATTAGCAAAGCGCTCTTCCGTAAGCAATTCAGGGCCGGGATTACAATTCAAGAGTTGGTGGATAAACCCCTTTCTGATGTAATTGAGTAAAAGCATCCCGAACCCGTTCTGCATCTTGAATATATGTTACACCATACCAGCTATCATGTGAAGGAATTACTTTGAGCGTAATCTCGCCGCTTCTGATCATTTCATCGATCAGTACCGGGATATAATATTCCGCTTTGGGATTGTCTTTATTCTGACGTACAAATTCGTGGAATCCTTTCTCCAGTTTTGAAAAATACGAAGCGTCGAAACCCCAGAAATTCATAGAAACAATCGCATCTTCACTGAGTTCCCCTCCGGTATCATGTCGGATGACGGCTCCTGTGCCTGACCGTTGGATTTTCAATACTTCCTCCACAGCTACGAGATTCCCCTGTTCATCGGTTTCACATACTCCCCGGTTGACCGTTCCCGAATCGGATAGTGTATTTTTCAAAATATAGCCGATCAGGCAATAACGGTCGGGCGCCACTTCCTCCCGTAGAAATTCGGCCACCTTATAAAAACCGTCCTTCCCATAATAATCATCAGAATTGATCACTGCAAACGGTTCGTGGACAACATCTTTACACACAAGGACGGCATGGTTGGTTCCCCAGGGCTTTTCCCTTTCTGCAATCTCAATGCCAGGGATGGTAATATTGACCTCCTGGAACACGTATTCGACTTCCATAAACTTTTCAAATCGTTTGCCGATTTTTTCTCTGAACTCTTCCGAGAAAAAATCTCGAATTACAAAAACGACTTTCGTAAAACCAGCGTGATAGGCATCATATACCGAATAATCCAATAATGTTTCTCCATTGGGACCCAGGGGCTCCATCTGCTTCAGGCCTCCAAACCGGCTACCCATTCCGGCCGCCAGTACGATCAGAGTTATCTTATCATTCATGTGTGCAATTCAATTGTTTGGTTAGATAATGAAAAAACAAAATATCAAAATTTATCCATTTACCGGTGCAATTTCTGAATCTTTTATAATTTTAGTCAAAATTTCAAGGAAATGACCTTAACTACTTTAGACTGGGGAATCGTCGTCGCAATGCTCACCATAACCCTGTTAATCGGCATCTGGGTGTCACGACAGTCGGGTAAAAGCTCCGCAGAATATTTTCTTTCCGGTAGAAACATGCCCTGGTGGTTGCTGGGGCTTTCAATGGTTGCCACTACTTTTTCGACCGATACGCCCAATCTGGTAACGGATATGGTGAGGCAAAATGGCGTCAGTGGTAACTGGGCCTGGTGGGTTTTCCTGCTGACTGGAATGCTTACGGTGTTTGTTTATGCCAAATTGTGGCGAAAATCCAACGTGACTACAGACATTGAGTTTTATGAATTGCGATATTCAGGACCGGCTGCGCGTTTTTTACGTGGTTTCCGTGCCTTATTCCTGGGTCTTTTCTTCAATGTACTGGCGATGTCAGCAGTTTCATTGGCAGCAATCAAAATCGGGGGAGTCATGATTGGCTTGTCTCCGCTCGAGGCCATTGGTATCGCTTCTTTAATCACGGTAGTATTCAGTTCACTCGGTGGATTTAAAGGTGTGGTTTATAGCGATTTTTTACTTTTTTTTATAGCTATGATAGGAGCCATCGGAGCCGCTTATTATTCAATACAGCATCCTGATGTGGGTTCACTTCACAACCTGTTTACGCACGAAAACGTCATCGACAAAATCAATATTTTCCCAGACCTGACCGATCGTTATACGATGATTACACTCTTTATCATTCCATTTGCAGTCCAGTGGTGGAATTCATGGTATCCCGGTGCAGAACCAGGTGGTGGGGGATATATTGCTCAGAGAATGCTCGCAGCTAAGGATGAAAATCACGCCATAGGAGCCACATTCTTCTTCAATGCGATGCATTATGCTCTGCGGCCCTGGCCCTGGATCATCGTGGCGCTGTGTTCACTGGTCGTTTTTCCGGATCTGCAATCACTACAGACTGCATTCCCGCATATTTCTCCGGACAAACTGGGACATGACCTGGCGTATCCCGCGATGTTGACCTTCCTGCCTGTGGGATTTGCCGGACTGGTCCTGGCCAGCCTGCTCGCCGCCTATATGTCCACTATTTCTACTCATCTCAACTGGGGTGCTTCCTATCTGGTCAATGACTTTTACCAAAGATTTATCAATCCGGATGCCACGGAAAAACAATTGGTACTCGCTGGCCGGGTTTCTACTGTCGTCCTGATGGTACTGGGAGCTGGTCTGGCCCTCATTATGACCAATGCCTTACAGATTTTTGAATTTATTCTGGCCTTTGGCGCGGGTACAGGTCTGATTTTCCTACTCCGTTGGTTCTGGTGGCGGATCAACGCCTGGAGTGAAATTGCAGCAATGTTTTCCAGTGGAATTATATCGATCATTTTCAATTTTGTGTATTGGCCCGAAAACTGGGATTCGGCTTATAAGTTTCCTTTGATCGTGCTCATCACCACTATTATATGGCTCACAGCTACTTATGTGACGAAACCAGAGAAAAAAGAAACGCTTTACAACTTCTACCAAAAAATTCAACCCGGAGGACCCGGTTGGAAAAAGGTGGTTCAGGATGCCGAAGCTGACAATTTGGATATCGTAAAACAGACCAGGTGGACTGTACCCGACGGTATTATAGCCATGTTCTATGGCTGTTTGTTCATATATTGTCTTCTTTTCACCACGGGCAATATTCTGTACGGCAATATGACCAACACAGCGGTGTTTGGCATTGGAACCATTGGATTTGGAATTCTGCTGATTCGGATTTGGAGAAAGGTTCGAAGCCATATTCTGTAGTTCGGCAATTATAAAATTACACACATTGGTAGCTTCTGGCGAAGAACACATATACAGCGTTCGGATCCGTTACAGTGAAACGGACCAGATGGGCTATGTCTATTATGGGAATTACGCCCGATTTTATGAAATTGGTCGTACAGAACTCATGCGCAGCAAAGGGATACATTACAAGTCCATGGAAAGCCACGGGATTATGATGCCGGTGGTTTCCATGGAAGCACGATATCTCCGCCCCGCCCAGTATGATGACCTGATTGAAATCCATACGCGGATCAAAGACCTGAGCGATCGATACATCGTATTTGAAAGCAGAATCTATAATGAAAGCGGAAAACTGCTCAACCGCGGTATTGTAAAGCTTTGTTTTATAGACCGGGAATCACAACATAGCATCCCTACCCCATCGTTCATATTTGATAAGATTCAATAGTTGTAAGCCATTAATTCAAACAGGGCGAGGTGAAATTTTTTGATCGGATCAAATATAGTAAAACGGCCCGGCGGATTACCGAATGGGCCAACCAGTCCAGTCTCCCCGGCTTTGAAGGTATTCCCGTATGGTCAGTAGCCCGATTGATGTACTTTGAATTGTTGTACGGCAACCTGGTACTCAGAGCCAATGCTATGGCATTTACCTTGTTTATTTCGCTTTTTCCAGCAATGATTATGCTCATCACTCTGGTCCCTTATATCCCTATCCAGAATTTTGATACCATGTTGTACAACTACATATTTGAATTCCTGCCTACCAATGCTGAAAATTGGATTGGATCTACCATTAATGACCTCAGCCGGATTCCCCGGGGTGGGCTTTTATCGGTTTCATTTGTACTGGTCGTGTATTTTGCTTCCAATGGTATGGCTATGCTGATCTCAGGCTTCGAAAAGTCGTTTGATTCCACTTTCAAGGAAAGGAATTTCATCCAGACCCGGTTCACGGCGCTTTGGATGACCATTCTTATATTTCTTATGCTGATCGCCGCCGTAGTCGTGGTGATTGCTACGAATTTTCTGGTCGACTATCTGTTTACCTACGTGTTCCACGCCCAAAACCTAAAACCATTTACCGGAATCATTAATATCCTGCTTGCAATTTTAATTTTCTATTCCCTGATCGCTGTGGTTTATCAATTTGCTCCGGCTTTTCGGAAAAAGCCCGGTTTTCTATCGCCTGGCTCAGTACTGGCGACCCTGATGTTCATCATTACTTCTCTTGGTTTTGCCTACTATGTAAATAATTTTGGTAATTATAACAAAATATACGGTTCCATAGGAGCAGTCATCGTGATGATGGTGTGGTTGGAGTTGAACTGCTTTATCCTCCTGATCGGATTTGAACTCAATGCCAGTATCGCACTCAACCGGGATATCGGAACCATTAAGGACTATGATTCGTATAAATCTTACCGCTTACAGAATACCTAGCCCGATTTTTTCACCAAATACATTCTGAAAAAGATGCATTATATTGAGTACCCATTTAGTTTTGACCCAAAATTGTGGAATATTGCGGCTCACTGTATCGGGTTCCATCATCAAACGTCCGCAGGAACTGGCCCGAATGTTTCAGCCCCTTCTGGTTCCCTCATCAAAGATGGCTTTAGCTTTTTTGGTCTTCGGCTACATTCGGTCATGCCTTGCCTCGCAAGGTCAATGCAATGTATAGTCCAGGCCAGGGCTCCGTTGCATAAATTCTTAAAATAAAACTTTTGACGGATTCTTTTTCACCGTTTCATCATCAGGCTAGACGCGGTTTAGCTTCTTCGATACGATAAAAAATAACCTCCTCATAAGTATCAATTGGTTTCGTAACAGATCACTAGTCAAATCTTCCCCCGGTTCCGGATCTGTTTTTATAACCTATATTGTTCTGTAAAATTCATTAATTTTAAACCTTCGATTAGGGTGGATTTTCTCTGATACATAAAACGAACCAATGTCCTATACGATACATGAAGTTACCGGTCGAAAAATGATGGAACGATTCATAGAATTCCCCTATCAGCTATATCAGGACAATCCCTACTGGTCGCCACCTCTGAAATCAGGAGAGAAAAAGTACCTGATAGAGATCCCTTCTTTAGATAAAGGGATCATTACCACGCAATTTTTGGTTACAAACGACCATGAGACGGTAGTAGGGAGAATCCAGGTAATCATAAATTACCATGAGATCGAATTCTCAGGTGAAAAAACTGCCAGGTTCAATAAGCTGGATTTTATTGATGATGTCCGCGTCACGAGATTGCTTCTGGAATCTGCTGAAACCTGGTCCCGGAAACATGAAATCGATCTTTTGATCGGACCTTTTGGTTATTCGAATCTGGATGCTGCCGGTACGCTAACGGAAGGATTTGATGAGCTGAGTTGTTCCTCTTCGATCTACAATTATCCCTATTATGTGGATCATATCCGTACCTGTGGCTACGAACCTTACCTGGAATGGCTCGAACATGAATTCAAAGTTCCGGAATCGATCCCCGAAAAAGTAGTAAAATTCTCAGAGTTAGTACGTCAGCGCTACGGGCTGAAAAATGCCTCATTCCGTACCAAAAAGGAAAAAACTATCCGAAGCCGGCAAATCCTGGAGCTTATCAATATTTGTTACGCTCACCTACCAGGATTTGTCCCCCTATCCGAAGAATTGAAGGAATACTACCACCAGAAATATATGCCCCTGGTCAACCAGGATTATATTTCATTAATCAGTGATCCCACTGACCAGTTAGTCGGTTTTGGACTCACCATCCCTTCTTATACCAGGGCGCTCCAAAAGGCCAATGGGTCACTTTTCCCTTTCGGGTTTTATCATTTGTGGAAGGCCTCTAAACACAACGACCGGGCTGAAATGCTATTGATTGCTATCCATCCTGAATACCAGCAAAAAGGCTTGACTTCACTGATCTTTGAACAAATTCTTCAAAAATATATCGAACACGGTATCCAATGGGTAGAAAGTAATCCTGAACAGGTGAATAATAAGAATGTGCGTAACCTATGGAAAGGATACGAATTCCGGCTTCACAAAAAGCGATTGTGCCTGTCCCGAAAATTATGATACATTATCCTTTCCCGTGAATCTTCAAAATATTTATTTACAAATCCACCAGTTACGCTGACCACAGAAAGTATCGATTGCCGTTATTGCCGAATCACCCGTAAATTCTCTATCTGATCACCTGAGTGAATCTGTAAAATATACACACCAGCAGATTGGAACCACGCCCCTGGCAAATTCACCTGTCCCGGTCCGCGATCGAGTTCATAGGAATGCTCAGACAGCAAGCGACCCCGGCTATCCAAAATTCTGATCTGAGTACGGCCGGCATTTGTCTGGTTAAAATGTACCGTTACATCATCTGAAAATGGATTGGGATATACATATGAATATCCTTCATCGGTTCCGGCCAATGCAGCCTCTTCTGTCATCGCAATCATGACCTCCGGGGCAATTCCGTTGGAAATCATATCTCTTCGCATGGTTTGTACAATTTCTTGTGATATAATCCGCTCAAGGTTGGATTGACAGGTATCCATAAGTACCAGCAACTGAGTCAACATGGTCGTCTCATCCTGGCAGGTGTCCGTATAGGTCCAAATCCGCTTCACTTCCGTACGGTCAGGGTCTTCGCTGGAATACGAAACCAAAAATTTATAGTCTACCTCAAATTGCCTCATGGAATCACCGGTATAGATGGGTTGGTCATCCACCGGCAAAATGATCCGATTGGTAGAATCTCGTTCCAGCACACCGCAAAGCACGGTATCAGCCGGCACTTCAAATACCGCTGCAGAAAGCGCACAGGCCGGACTGAATACAATTCTTTGGACGAAAGTATCCCGCATGATCACTGTATCGCATTTGGATTGGACTATAAATAGTCGCTGCAAACCAGTCGGTCGGCAATTGTTGTATTCTTCTGAAAGATTTTGTGTAATGGTGAGTTTTTCCGGACAATCCGCCTGCAATACCCCATTCCTGATTTTATAGGTCGTATCTACCGGAATATCATCGACACAGTCCATGGTGTATAGGGTAATACTATCCGCACTCAGAGAATCCGAGTCGATTTCATAAGTGCCAAACAGTGCATTGAGTAATTCCGCCGATAGATCAGTCTGACCTTTACGATACGCATCAATTGATAAATCCACCACGTTTTTATATGTTTCCAGATAAGATTCATATGAAATATAAATGTCATCCAGGCCATTGACCAGGGCAAACTGAACGGTATCTTCTTCTGGCTCATCTGGTTTATCATCCGGATCTTTGGGGTCATCGGGTTTATCTGGCTTGTCCGGATCTTCATCGTCCCGGCACAATCCATCCACCATAATTTTTTGCTCAGCCTTAATTTTCTCACCGGTACAATGATCTGCAAAAGTCCAGGTCCGGATAACCACATATTTGCGGTGTTCCTGAATCAGTTTGTAATGTTTATCCTGATAGGACACATATATCCGGGAGGAATTGCAGGCATTATCCCATCCTTTATGCAGTGTAACCGGCTTAATATAGTCGGGCAACTTAATATGATTGTTGTCCTCATACTTGATCGGTGCACACATATACTGCACATCCGGAATATCGAGCATGGCTTTGGAAAACGAACAAGAAGGAACTACGTGAATTTTTTGGGTGAATTTGAGGGTATACTCATAGCTTCCGCACCACGCACCGATCACAAAGTTTCGAATGATCGTACCCGTTCCGCATTTCCCCAATTCAGGCCATACATCCTGGGTTACCTTGATCTTACAGTCATCTATATAGCCCAGTCGTATTTTGTCGTAGGTATGAACCTTTTCCAGGTACGATTCCCGATTTTGGGAGTAGTGACCTGAACTATTCTTGTAAGTCACATTTTTATATTTGACCGTACATTTGTAATCGTGAATGGATTGATGCGTTGGTAATTTTTTACCATACATATCTTCGATCCATCCAGGACCCTTTATCCAGGCTGTCTTATAAGTTCCAAATGCCTCATCAAGTCGGGATTTCGCGGCGGCATTCCACTTCGGCGAATAATTTTTGGCAGCATCTTCGACAATATCCCGGTAGTATTTTTCATATGCCTCACAACTGATGGTGATATCACCCAGTTTGATGACTTTAGGGCCCCAGGGTACTTCTTCAGCACTTCCTTGATACACCAGTCCTGCTAAAAATAAACAACACAATACACGGAAAAAAGTAGAAGAATATTTCATACATAGGGATTTTAATTACTATAAAAATAGCAAATAATTCCCTAACAATTATATTACATAATAATAATTCTCCAATATATTCTAATCGTATATGTAGCAGATTGAGATACCGATTATTATACTTGGTCTGTAATTGTCATCTGATCCTTATATTCTCCTTTGTCCAGCTTTTCCTTCACCACATCAAATGCATCCAGTGTCAGCTCCACATCTTCCGAAGTATGTGCAGCAGTCGGGATCAATCGAAGCAAAATAACTCCTTTGGGTACCACTGGGTAAACCACGATAGAACAGAATATACCATGGGATTCCCGCAGGTCTTTGACCATGGCACAGGCTTCCATCGTATCTCCTTGCATAAACACCGGTGTAACGCAACTTTCCGTCTCACCCAGATTGTATCCTCGTTCCTTTAAGCCACTTTGCAATTGTTCTACGATTTCCCACAACCGGTCTTTTAGTTCGGGATGATTACGGATCAGTTCCAGTCGTTTCAGACCACCTTCGACAAATCCCATCGGAAGGGATTTGGCAAAAACCTGTGACCGTGCGTTATATTTTAGGAATCGGATGATTTCCTTATCAGCCGCGAAAAACCCACCTATACCCGCCATGGATTTCGCAAAAGTGGCAAAATACAAATCGATTCCATCTGTCACGTTTTGTTCTTCTCCGACACCTGCTCCGGTTGCCCCAAGTGTTCCGAAACCGTGGGCATCATCCACCAGAAGGCGAAAATCATAGCGGTCCTTTAATTCCAGAATTTCACGTATCCTACCCTGTTCTCCCTGCATACCGAAAACACCTTCCGTGATCACGAGGATACCACCACCAGAGCGTTCTACGATCGCTGTGGCCCGTTCCAGTTGTTTAGTCAAATTTCCAATATCATTATGGAGATAGGCAAATCGTTTGCCGACATGAAGGCGAACGCCATCGACGATACACGCATGTGAGCCGTCATCGTAGATTACTACATCTCTTCTGGTCAGGAGGGCATCTATTGCGGACACCATGGACTGGTAACCGTAATTAATCAGGAATGCAGATTCTTTACCCACAAATTCCGCCAGCTCTCTTTCCAGTTGCGCGTGCCTGCTCGTTTGTCCTGACATGAGTCGGGATCCCATCGGATACGCCAGTCCCCATTTTTTCACGGATTCAGCATCCGCTTTTCGGACTTCGGGGTGATTGGCGAGCCCCAGATAGTTATTGACACTCCATACTACTACTTCCCGTCCATTGAATCGCATTCTGGAGCTGATTTCTCCTTCCAGTTCCGGAAATACAAAATATCCTTCTCCAAAATCCGCATATTTCCCTAATGGACCGGGATGATTGACAACTCTGTTGAATATATCCATACTACAATATTTCTGCAATTAAATAAATGCTACCCAAAACCACTCCAATATCGGTCGGGTCAGCATGTTTAATAATTTCTTCAATAGCTTGTCCAGGTGAGGACCATACTTCTCCTTTTAACCCATATTCTCCCGCTTTCCGCTGGAGTTCGTGGGCATCAATTGCCCGTGGCACACTGGCTGAACAAAAATAATAGGTGGCACTTGGGGGTAACATAGTCAAAATTTCATGCAGATCTTTCCCCTTCACCATACCCAATACAAGATGCAAATGTACATTTTTATTTTTAAATAGAGGGTTGAAAAACCGGAAGCCCCCTGCATTATGGGCTGCATCGACTATAATCAGAGGCTTTTCATAAATGATCTCAAAACGACCACGAAAATGAGATATTTGCTTAAAATGTTCTAACGCGTAATGCGTTGATTCTGAAGTCAGTTCCAGCCCCTGGATCGATTTCAAAATATCCAGGGCGTGTAAGACGGTGACCAGATTGAACTGCTGATATGGTGCTTTGGTAGGCAAATGGATCGTTTCCGAGGGAAAGGTTTTAGGCTCAAATATATATTGTATGCCGATCTCATGATCGATGGAATTTTGTACACAATAGGCCGTCGATCTGATCAAAGGTGCACCCACCTCTACCGCTTTTCTTTCAAAAACCGGCCATAAACCGGGTTCTATATTGCCCAATACCACCGGAACTCCGGTTTTGATAATTCCCGCTTTCTCTCCGGCTATTTCCTCCAGTGTTTCCCCAAGCATGTCCTGATGATCGTAGTCGATATTAGTAATGACGGTCAAGATCGGCGTCAGTACATTGGTGGCATCGAGCCTACCTCCCAGACCGGTTTCCATTATAGCCATATCAACTTCCTCGTGGAAAAACCATGAACAGGCCAACCCAAAACTCATTTCAAAAAATGACAATGCCTGGTTCTGAATGTATTGCCGATGGGTTTGTATCCATTCCAACACAAAATCTTCAGAAATTTTTTCTCCGTTTATTCTCACCCTTTCCCGGTAGGATTTCAGATGTGGTGATGTGAATAATCCGGTACGATAGCCATTCTGTTGATATACTGCAGCCAGCATATGAGACACGGAGCCTTTACCATTGGTTCCGGCTATATGGATAGATCGAAAACGCAGGTGGGGATTGCCCAGATACGCCAGGAAATCAGTGATGGCCTCCAGGCCATAATGACCAATGGCCTTTTTACCTACTTGCTGGAACATGGGTAAGGCGTCCAGGATAAAAGATTCGGCCTGGGCATAATTGGTTATGGGACCGATTTCAGTTCGGGAGGTCATTTCGGTTATCCGAAAATTTGATAGGTGCCTTTATCATCGGTGATCTCGACGCTTGTGCGATCATCTTTTTCAACATGTCCGACCACGTCAGCTTTGATATCAAACGAACTGGCAATTTCGATCATTCTTTGAGCCGATGACTCATCGGTATATATTTCAAGGCGATGTCCCATGTTAAATACCTGGTACATTTCCTTACGAGGAAGACCCGATTCTGACTCGATTAATTGAAAAACAGGGGGTATGGAAAGCATGTTGTTCTTGACGATTCTGACCTCGTCTGCAAAGTGTAAGACCTTTCCCTGTCCACCCCCGGTACAATGGATAATTCCATTAATGTGAATACCCAATTCCTCAATTATCGGTTTAAGTAAAGGTATATATGTTCTTGTAGGTGAAAGCATTACTTCTCCTATTTTAAGATTATGACCCTCTACATTGATTACATCATCCAGTTTTTTACTGCCTACGTACTGAACCGTCGGATCAATATGTGGATCGATGGATTCCGGATATTTTTCCCCGTAATATTTGTGCAGTATATCATGACGCGCCGAAGTGAGCCCATTGCTGCCCAAGCCCCCATTGTATGATTTTTCGTACGATGATTGTCCATAGGAAGCAAATCCCACAATCACATCTCCTGGCTTAATGTGATTCACAATGACCTTTTCTCTTTTCATCCTGGCAAAGGTCGTATACCCAACATCAATAGTCCGGACAATATCCCCTACATCCGCTGTTTCGCCACCCGCCAGATGCAGCCGCACTCCATAATTTTCCATGGATCGACCGAAATCTTCAAAAAACCCAATGATCTCACTGATGACTTCTCCAGGTATTATGGATTTATTACGCCCGATGGTGGAAGACACGACTATGTTGTCCAATGCCCCGACGCAGGCCATGTCATCGATGTTCATCACCAGGGCATCCTGGGCGATCCCCCGCCAGATCGATACATCCCCCTTTTCCTTGTACCACAAATAGGCCAGACTCGTCTTGGTGCCTGCCGTATCTGAATGCATGATATTACAATATGCTTCGTCACCCACGATATGATCGGGCAGGATTTTGCAAAATGCATTGGGGTATAATCCTTTGTCGAGGTGCCTTATGGCCTGATGTACCTCAGTTTTGGAAGCTGACACTCCCCTTTTTTCATATCTCAACGAGTCCATTTCAAAACTTTTCGCAAAAATAGGAAATATTTGTTCACGATCATTCGAAAGTCGATTACATCCAGGTTATAATTGTGTACAGTGCCTTTCGAAATATTGACTACCGGGAACTATGTTGGTTACCACACTGCAGACTGACGAGATAACCATTTCAACCGGGCACTTGTATTCCCTACTCCCGACGTGGCAGGAAAATCCCAATATGAACCAGTCACCCGCAACCCAAATATACCGACCTCTATCGGATCACCTCAAATCGTCCGGTAAGTACCTTGTCGGCAGTTCGGATCTGATATACATACATACCGGATTTGTAAGACTCCTTTAACGTGTGTTGATGTGTGGATGTCCCACGTTGAAGATCTACGGTAAATGCTTCCATTTCCTTCCCCCCGATAGAATAAATAGTGATTTCAGCCCTGGTGGATTCAGGTGTATAAAACTCAAAAAGCTGGTATCGGTCAACTGGATTTGGATAGGTAGAAAATGTGAACTCATCCGATCCGACCTGATATTTCAGCCCGATAGGTCTGCCTTTGAGATCAGAAGTATAAACCTCAGATTGAAAAGATTCATTTAACAAAATACTATTCGGATCGATCCGCTCCGTAGTATTGGGAATATCGATATAAAACAGAACTGCACCTGTTTCAAATTTTTGTTTAGAATCCAGACTGTTCCAGGATATATTGATTCCCTCGTCGTAAATATTCAGATTTTCCTCGTTCAGAATAACTTCTCCTGGCCTGATCCTCCAGTCGTCAAAAGCGCTCAGGTTCAATGACAATTGCCAGCCTGCCAGCAGTATTTGATCGGTCATTCTGACAGCCATGGAGGTGGTATTTCCCTCCAGGTCTGCGGCTTCGATTACCAATGGATATATTTCTTCAGCAGACCTGCTGGTGGATCTGATCAGATAGTCCGAATCAAAATTCACATCCCCCATTTTGATACCAATCCAGTTGTTTTCCTGGTACTTAGTACGGGATGGTATTTTGGAGTAGGCCCTTTGTGTACTAATATCAATAAATTGCCATGGTCGCACCTCAACGAAGGCATCGCGTTTCCCGAGAATCAATTCCCGGATCTGCATCATATCAATGGGTTCCACCAGCCCGTTGTTGTTGACGTCCCCTGCAATCAACTGGTAGGAGTTCTGAAGCACGGTTGGATCTTTAAAATGCTTTTGCAACCAGATCAGATCCAGCGTAGATACTCCGTTGCGATATGAACTCTCTTTATCCAGATAGAATACTTCAGGGCTTTCAGGCACATTAAAGAAATAGGTGCCATCCCGGATATCGATTTGATCATGAATAGACGAATTAGACATTAGATTCAGTGTGACGTCCTGGATGAAATTATCATATGGGTCGACGATGGTTCCGCTCAGGGTAAGGATGTCCCCGTCAGCGTTTCCACAAGTATCGGTAACCACGATAATTTGTTGATGATCCAGTGATTCTCCGGTACACCAATCCATGGCAGACCAGGTCCGTACGACTTTTTTCATATTACTACCGGGAACATCCAAAACCTGATCTTCATGTCCGATCGCCATCATCCGACAATCGACAGGAAATGTATATTCCGCTCTGCCTACCTGACTGACGGGCAGATTCACATTTCCGCTGGAATTGTAAGTTATAGCGAGACAGACCTGCGTATTTGCCGGCCATGAAATCATATCCGCACTCAGTGGGCAGGTCGGTTCAATTGTAATGGTCTGTACGTACTCCCTGGTAATCTGCTCCTCTCCACATCCCGTGGTTACATAAAATTTCCGCATGATCGTACCGATTCCACATTCATTGACATCGGGCCAGATATCCTGGGTAATAGTCGCTGAACAATTAACACCGATAAAACCACGGGTATATTTTACAGTTTCATCTTTCAATGCCGTCACGGGAACTTCTCTCGTTTTCCACACGACCCGACCGTCATGCAGGGTATCCTGATACTCCACCACTTTTGTAGAATTGTCGCAATAGGTATTGAGTACGTTAAATTCTGATGGGAACACGTTGCCATCCATGTCAGTAGGCTGACCCAGTTCATTTTCCCATGCGATGGTGTAACCCCCCAGTAAATTATCCAGATGATCAAACACAGCCGGATCCACGGTATTGTTACCCGCTTCCACAGCCAGGTCAATCACCGGTTTGTAATATTTACTATACGCATCGCAGGTTAGGGTCACATCTTCCAGCACCACGAGTCTTTTGGCTGGGATTTTGTCCTCGACGTAAACGGTTACCCACGATTTACTCCAATTACAAAATTCATCCATTACGAGAATTTCTACATCGACCGTTTTGCACACATCCTCGCACCCGAAGGGTATTTTGCTGGACCAGCCGCCCCCCAGGAAATTCTGTGGAACCTCAATGAGGGGATTCCCGTGTTCGTCAACAGGACCACAGTTTTTTGCCCAGTAAGACCGAATTCCCTGGATCCATCCATCTACGACATCCGAACCGCAGGCTTCATCGTCAAGCAACCACTCAATTTGATTTTTATAATAGTGCTCTACTTCCCCTTCGTTCAATACTGACAAAGGATCAATTTCATTAAGTTGTTCCAGGGTCGTCACCCCATCGAGTGCATCCGTACACAAATCTACACAGAATTCATCCCAGTCCACTCTCCTGGCCAGGACCAGAATATTACCGCAGTTATCCCAACTCCCTTCATCAATATCGATAGCATTCATCCACCCTTTTTTGCTCTGGAGTGAAAAATTCATTTGGCGGTTGGCTATCACAGTAGGCGAAACATTGTCCTCCAGACGGATAAACTTGCTCCATGTACTTTGATTCCAGCAATTGTCGGCTGCCTCATAGCGTACCTCATTTAATTCACCGGCCACGCCTCCCATAGGAATAATGATTGGATCTGAAGTGTGGGAATAGGTAAGAAGGTAGCAGGTATCACCGTTTGGCATGATCATTAAATCAGTAGCAGTGAGGTCCAGAGCTACCGTCCTGGTCCCTCCGATGACATCCATCATTGCTTTCACTGAGTGAACTCCACTACAATTATCGATCACCTTAACATCCGGTACGTATACTTCTGCTTCACATGCATTAGATTCCACATGGAAAATTGTCGGGTTTTCCCGTTCCCATGCCAGGGCGTCACTGCCGATCACGCCATTGCGGATGGAAAGCTGGACCGCCTCCTGATCCCAGCTCGTGGAATAACAGAAGTCAAAAATAGGACCAAGGGTATCGATCAAAGTCTGGCTTTGGCTCAAATGAATTTCAATTTGATTTTTGGTTGAATCATACGAAGTAACAATTTCTACCTCATCAGCCGTCAAATCACCTGCACATCCGTTGGGGGTTGCAGCCCAGCAATTCTGGATGATTTTAGTGGATATCCTACGGGTTTTAGGGCAGTCGCCCATCCAATCTGTTACCAATTCCCTTTCAACCGATATGCCACAAAGATCGCTTGCCGTCGTCAGACAAATAGTATCACAGTTTTCCGGATCAAAACCGGTTTCACTATTCCATGATGGGATCCTGATCAGGACGCAATTAAAATCATGTTCGGGTCCGAAATCACAGTAAGATATGCAACCTCCGTTGCCATAAATAGATGGCCAGGCTCCGGAGAACCAATAGGGTGCATGACCACTACCATTATAGAACCAGTCTTCCTCTACCTGCTCAAAATGACCACCTTCTGACAATATCCAGTCCCCCTGTTCTAATAACAGGTATGGATAAAAATTCAGAACGAGGGATTCCAGAATTATTTTTACAGGGTTTTCGTTTCGCTCAATCAAAGCCTGGAGAAATCCATATTGTAATTGGGTTGGTGATGCATGAGCTATCAAATCGGTCATATATTCACCCGACACTATATCCCCGATCGTTATTTCGGTTCCATTTGCTTTTCGCAAAATTACGGACTTCAGGTATTCGTTGTACACTTCAATTCCCTGATCCGCGGCATTTTGCAATCCTGCTTCGATAATCGTCAAGGGTAGTTCATAGGTTAAACCTCTCAGTTTGGAATACGGCAATTCATAATCGTGCAATCCAAGGGGTTGTTTCCAGGACGCATACTGTTTCAGTAAATCGCCGCTGTTGGGAACGCCTTGTAGTTCACAATAGAAAGTGTCCGTAGCCGAACTAATGAAAGCATCTGGTGTCAGCTTTGGCAGTCTTAAAACAACAATGGTGTCAGTACAAAATGCCGTGTAATTGTCTTTAAAATTAAACTCCCAATGCCTGATAATCCGGGAAGCCACGTCACTGGTGGAATCGCAATGATCCATGTCAATATCCACAAAATTCAGGACTGGAGTTATTGCTGTATTGCACCCCGCTAATGCTGTTGGCTCAGGAAATTCAGGGTGGTACGGATCATTTATTCGCGGATCAATACACAAAACGGTATCCGTTGGCAGGCACTCCATGCGAATACTAGACTCTGTGAGAATATTGACAAATACCGTTCGGCGCTCTGCGAAACAATAGTTGGATGCATCCAGATAGAATTCTACATAACCTCTGGCACTATCTTGTCTGGAAGGCGTGTACGATTGAGCATTGGAGAATGCGGTGCCTGAATTGAAGGTACCGGTCCCATTGGTTGACCATTCCAGGTGTGTTATCGGAGCCTCTGTAGTCGGAAAGCGGACATTGAGACTGCTGAAGTAAAAAAGGTCGCCCCAGCAAATACTGGCCTGATCTTCCATTTCGATGGTGAATGGTGGTATGGTACTCACCGTAATGGAACCAAACGCATCGCAATCAGTATCCCCAAAACTTACCTTAAAGTAATAGGTTGTGGGAAATCCTGTTGGTGTGTAATTTGTAATATTCTGAATCATAGAATCCTCATTCATGGATGCATCGGTAAAAACCATCAGATCATCCTGATTGAGCTGAATAAGTTCGGTAAAATTGATTGGCTGGTCAGGACAGGCCAGGCCGGTCAGTTCAATATTCGTTTCGGGGTCGGTAGTTATCAGTATAACCGTGGAAAGCGAATAACACAATTCATCCCCCGGTAAATGGATTTTAGCGATTAAAGTATCACCGGCAGACTCATAAATACATTCTATCGGCACTATTTCATTGACACCCAAACGTGCGTCAGCCTCGTTGTGATAATACCGGACTATATTTACAGAATTCCCCGGGACTTTGACCGCAGTATCGATCTCACACAGGTTAAACGAGGCGGAATTTTGCTCTGGATCGAGACATAGCGTCCTTGTCACGTCCCGGGATTCCGGGCCGAGTAATCCAAAATCAAAACTATAATCGTATTGCAAATCCAAATTCTGAACCGTTGCAATCGAGAATCCGGGTTCCAAATCAAGTTGACCATCTGAATCCAGTCGGGTATCGCTCCCCTGAAATGGTTGCGAACCTTTTCGGCTAAATCCCTCGAGACCAGGCTGATTGAGATTGAGTGCGATCAAATATTCAGCATTCCGACTCAAATCTGTAAAAATATATAAGCCCTCCTCGTCAGTCTCAGTACTATCCACAAGCTGATTTCCGTTTATTTCATCGACCCTAATCAAATATAGTTTAACACCGGGAATACCGTTTTCATTCGCTTGCTGGATACCATCACCGTTCCCATCGCACCATACATAATTGCCAATATTGATCCCGGGAAATAAAATACCAAATTCAATGTCACCCAGGCCACTGGCCTTACCGTATTGATACTGACCCACAAATAGGCTAGCCCGGTTTTTATCCCCATTTTCAGTGGAATAGACGTGTGTGCCCTGTGTGTACACACCATCATAATCGAAATTGGGATTGGTCCCCGTCCTAATAGGATTGAAAACGGTAAGGACCACCTCGTCCAGACCAGGTATCACACCCATACCACCCGTAAAAATCTCACCGTGAGAAGCCAGATCTGAATCGAAATAATCATTGTAAAAGAATTCACCATTATAAGTCGGACCATCATCATTATAAAAGTATTTGATGGTATCTGAATTGAACATTTCCAAGGTGTAATTACCTTCAGCTCGAAGCGGAGTCGGTTCTGCTTTGATGATATCGCCGGCTGAATAGCCGATCAAATAAGTCTGATTACCAGATATGGCCGGGTAATTCAAAAATCCGACCTGATGCCCCCAACGGTCCATGATACCGATGATCATATTGCCTTGACTATCAAAATCAATATCTGAAATTACTGGTTGTGGATACGAAACATACATCGTATCCTTGCTGAGAACAATACCGGTTTCCTCCCAGTTCTTTGCCCACGGCTCCCACACAGATGTTCGCAACGGCCAGGTGGATGAACGGTCAGCATATGAAGTCCGTTCCCGTTTGTAATTAAGTGGTATTTCCAGTTCCAGCTGGAATGCTGCGCTCATATCCTCCGGATCAAAGGAAACGATGTATCCATAAAGATTATCTTTGCTTTGGGAAATGGAAGCGTCAGCTACCAGGCCAATATAACCACGACCATTGTGAAATGTCAGTCCCCAGGGCCGCAATTCACCTGAAAGGGTTCTGGTATTTTCCGATCCGATCACCTGAATCCCGGAGATCATAGCTTTAGAAGAGTCGGACAGGGTTGTATTTCCATTGGATTGGCCTAGAAATTCCAGATTAAGTATATTGTCCGTTACATTAACCGTAAACTCTTCAGTATTTGCTTTATTTCCCGAACCAGCACTATCTACAATATTATAATTTTCCAACATATTGGTTCCTTCCGCCTTTATAGTGAATAGACGTTTCTGTGGCGAAGAACCTCCTTCGGAAGGCATAAAATCCGGATCGGTTTCCGCAAAGTGGAGTATGACTTTATAATCTCCACTTGCCGGAACCGGAATACTGTAAGAAAATTTATTGCCAATACGATAACTACGGTAAAGATTACTTTCCGTAGTCCCCATATCTGCATTCATTGCGTTGGAGATGGTATTATTGGTTATCCCATATTCTCCCCCCTTACCGAAAATATCCTTTTCCCAGGCGATTTTATTGTGATCGGTAAATGCTTCAGCACCACCTGGTTCCTGGCTTCCGACGTTGATATTTCGGACATAAGGCATCTCCAGATCGATAAATTTAACCTTTTCCAGTATGGGATACTCCTGCACCGTATTTAGATTGGGTGCTCCGGTTGACACATCCACTGCCACCAACGACCGATTGTGCAGATTGACCAGCCAAAGGGTTTTTTCGTCTTCGGTCACATCTATGTCGCCTATCCCTTCCTTTGCCACTTTGTCAAACGCGTCCAAATCGTACGTGGCTATCTGATCCTGGAAAGTCAGCGTATAATCGTCTGATCCATCGTGTGCAATGGGTCCGTTGATATTTTTCCTTTGCAGCGTACCAAAATTCAGTGGACCATTGTTTTGTGAACTCACACCTTGTAGGTTGTAAGATGTAAGCAAATCGGTATTGAGGTCGTACTGATACAAACCCGCGATGCCCTGCGGTCCAAGTCCAACATGTCTTTTTACAAGCGCACTTGCAAATACAACATTAGCTTTCGTGCGCAATCCAACACCCCATACCGCACCTACCTCCCCGGTACTGGCAAGCATGGAAGGATTGGGCGCTTCCCCTCCATAAGCCTGTGCGATCCCCTCATGCATATAGCCTAATGTGATAAGGGCGGGACCTGGTTTACCATCTGATGGTCCACCTTCGTAGCAGGGCAAAATGATGTTTTGCCTGGTATAATCCAGCACCGGTCCTGTTGAAATAGCTACGTAATAAGAAACTTCTCCACCTTTAGGATCCGCAAAAAATACGGAAGCTGAAGATTTTTCACCGACATTTCCTTCCAGCTGATCATCATTGTAATCATTGATCACGACACGAGCTCTCCGTTCGAGGTATCCCTCGAAAACCCCGTCCGAAGTTTCTTTAAATTCAATTGATTCTCCATTGAATCCGGTAACTTCGACAGAAAATCCCCCCAAATACACTTCCTCGGGCTCTTTGGCACCATTGTTGTTATCATCCTGATAGATAAATATGGTTACGTTGGGTTCATTTACCGGCTGGCCATATGAGCTCATGGTCCAAAGCAGGAAAAGGGGGGTCAATAAGACTGAAAGATTGATCAGAGCAGTATTGTTATAGTTCATAGGTTCAATAGGTCAAAGATATATGTTACTTCAGCATATTTGAACGCGCAAATATATGAATATTATACATATATCATATTTTTCAATACGTTATTTCATGCACACTTCATTTTAATGGGGTATTGAATAATAGATTATTTTCCATACTCTGAAACAAATACATTTGACTCAGAGCACGCTGTAAATTATGCCCGGCATATTTGATTTGGTAGTATTTATCTCCTTTGAGATGATCTTCCAAAAACCTCAAAACTTGTAACAAGGTAATTTTTTTTCCACCTTTAATCAAATATTCTTTTTCAGCATTTGTAAGCAATTGACTTAAAGGAGATAAAAAACCGTCAAACAAAGACAAAATCAGGTCATCTCCTACCAAATTTGCATTTTCCGGGAAATTATCTTCTCCGTAAGGATTTAAAACAGTCCGTATCAAATCTCCAAAATCTGAAAATATGTGACCGGGCATGAGCGTATCCAGATCAATTATGCATTTGGGAAGGCCCGTGTCAGCGTGTAGCATTACATTGTTGGCCTTGGTATCATGGTGAATAATTCGCACGGGGAAATCAATCTTTTCCAGTTTCAGATATTCCGGGGCAAATCGCTCAATTTCAGCTATTAAATATCGGGCCTTTTCCTCCTGTACCGCCTCCCGATTCTCCAGATATTCCTTAAATGCAACGTACCGTTTGGTGAAATTGTGAAAGTCCGGGATAGTCACCTCATACCGATCCGGATCGTCTCTGTTGATATACCTCAGGAAAACCCCAAATGCTTCACCGATCATGGAAGCTTCGTGACTACTGGTTACTTCATTCAGGGATTTGGCCTTTTCGATAAATTCAAACATTCGCCAGGCTTCCGAACCCCTTTCCAATAAGTAATCACCACTAGGTTGAAGTGCAACAGGGGTCAGAATCTCATAGGGATAATCCGGACATTCCCGATGCAGAAATTCTGAGCAACGTACAATATTCCGGGTCACTACATGAGGCCGGGTGAAGACATTAATATTCAGATTCTGCAATAGATATCGGCGGATCTCCCCGTTCAGAGAAACCGTCACGCAGAATGTATTATTGATGTGTCCCGTCGGAATAGATTCCACACCCTGCCACTGGGCATTAGGTAAAAACTGAGAAGTGATACGCTGAAGGCGCGACTCCCCAAAAGTTGAATTCATGGTCTTATATTTTCACATATGAATACGAGGACAAAACTACGGTTAACTTCTGAGAAATAAATTAGCTGAAACTTAAAATAATCATTAGAATCAAAACAGGAAATGAGGATAATCTGGTCATCCATACGGCCGGTCTCCGGTCTTAAGCCTGCAACCACAGGGAGTCCG
>CBFGVZ010000031.1:0-22949 GCA_965652315.1 uncultured Saprospiraceae bacterium
AAAAAAATCCCCGGCCATTCTGACCGGGGATCTACATTTTTTTAAAATTGCTTAAATCCAACAGGTATTAATGCACTATTGAAATTTTCTCTGTTCTCATTCCGTCCGGGGAAGTGATATTCAGAAAATATGTTCCGGCAGGAATGGATTGAACATCCACTTCGATCGTACCGTTTAAAAAGTTGCTCCGATCAGTCATCGTCAGCAATTTACCACTTACATCAGTGAGATACACATTGACTTGTTGTGGCCGATCCAGGTTCATATCGATACGAATGTAATCGCTTGTGGGATTAGGAAATACCCGGACTTCCTTGGTGCTCAGTAATTCCTCGGTCGGCGTGGTCACTATTTTGACATCCATGCCAACGATAGCAACAACGCCAGATGCAAAACCTGCAGGGTGCCACCTACCTACACTGTAATCATAGACCATCGTTGCAAATTGTTCTGAGCCCAAAGATGGATAATAGGTGATCCTTTCACTGATATTATGAACAAGATCAGCGGCGGGGCCCGTATATTCAACTGCTGCGATGTACCGTGAACCCGGTTCCAGTACGATATCCTCCTGGTCCGGGTTTTCCAGATTCAGAAATTCGGTGGCTTCAAATCGGTGATTGGGGTCTGTTATAGCATCATCCTCTGCGGTAAAGGTATAAGAAGCGATCGCTACGATAGACTTACCATTCTCAGTGGGATCCGAAGTATTCCAATCAGACAGATCATCGGCAACATCATCATCAATTTTCAATAGGTAAACGATCAGATCTTTACCAGACAGCGTACTACCTCCAACAGGGAAAGTTGAGAAGTTGATTTTGTCAAGTAAAATGCGCTCCTGGAAGTTTTCATTGATCTTGTAGTAATTTCCGATAATTACATCCCCTTGAAATACAAAACCAAAGCCATCTCCCCTGTCAGTTTTACGAAAGTTGTTTTCCGAAATCAGAAAAACGTCTGCCCGAAGATTGTTTGCGAGGTTAACCTCGGCCGGGCGTTTTACATTACGCAACCGGTAAATAAATGCATAAGCACCTTCAGTCAGGTTTTCAGCGGCAAAATAGTTCGGCAATTCCACTTCCATGGTATCGTTGTAAGTCATGTTTTCTATCAGGACACTGTCCCTGAAATATTCTCCTGAATTATTCTCCTCATTTCCCCGAACGATAACATACAGGTATGCACTGTCCACGGGTTGATTTCCGAGATTAACAACATCAGCTATAAAGCGCAATGTATCATGTTTGATCTGACCTGCGGGTGTTTCAAAATTGGAGACAGGGTATTTGAAAGCAGCAATATCCAGGTCATCTTTACGGCCACCGTAAAACCGCACATCATCCACCGCCCAAAGGTAATAATCTCCCTTCCACAACAACTTTACTTTGACCTGCTCAAATCCTGCGGCCAGATCCGAAATATCCAGGGTAATCTCCCCAAGATAATTTTGCGTCCCACGGAAAGTCCGCAATCCTTCATTGATTGGGATGGAATCATAGGTAACTCCGTCATCACTGGAGACCAATACGAAAGTGGCGGTTTCATTTCTCTCGTCCAAATCTCCTTTGTAATAACCTAAAAACCGGTAATACAGCTGATTGAACGATAAATAGACACTGTCTTCGCCCGAAAAATCTAAGGTCGGGGAAATGAGTTCAGCAATCTGTGGAGCAGGACAATCTCCATTCGATTCGTTGTTATCCACGCCATTGTTGTCCAGAAAATCAGAATTGAGGATCACGATTCCACTATCAGGCGTCCGACTGTTCATCAGTCCGAAATTACTGTAAGCACCCTGGTCGATCATACCATCGTCTACCCAAAGCCACTGAGCTTCATCAGAAGGTTGGCCTCCACATTCAATACTATTTGAAGTCCAGTCCTGAAATCCACCGGTGAAGGTGAAATTGTAAAGGGGCTCCTGCGCATTCGCGGTGAAAATCAGCGTCGCAGACAAAATAATAAAGTAAACTAATCTCATATGTCATGTAATTTTTTAAAAACCTAAAACTATAACTTCGAAATGGAATACCGGCTTACTTTCAGGGCTTTAATTCATTATTTAACTCTTTCAGACTAACCGGGCTTACACCTGGGTGCCTACAGGCAATATGGCCTGCAATATTAGACAATTTTGCTATACTTTCATCATTTCCACCGGATAAATAACACATAGTCAATGTACTGATAACAGAATCTCCTGCTCCACAAACATCAGCGATCTCCTGTGGAATAGATGGTACATAAAGACCATCCTGGTTCTTCCTTTTCAAGTAAAGACCCGCCTCGCCCAGCGTAAGCAAGGTCACTTCATGATCGACTATCTCTTGCAATCGCTCGGTGGCTTTCTTAAGTCCCATTTCATCTGTTGTGATTTCCGATCCGATAATCTGCGAGGCTTCATATAAGTTGGGCTTGAAAACTGTACAACCGGCATAACATTCTATGTTCCGTGTCTTTGGATCCACAAAAACCGGTAAATTACGGGCAAGGGCAACTCCAATGGCAGATTCGATCACACGTCTGGTCAATAATCCTTTATTATAATCCTGTAGAATCAATCCTTCCGGGGCTTCTTCCCGGATGGCATCTTCTAAAGCTGAAATAATCCTCTGCTCAACTGCTTCCGATGGGCAGCTCCGATCCTCCCGATCTACCCGAAGGAGATGCTGACCACGTGCCATAACCCTGGTTTTGAGGGTGGTCATTCTTTCTTCAAGACCAATAATCCATCGATCTGATATGGAGGAATCACGAAGTAGCTGGCGAAAGCTGTTTGCTTCCTCATCTTTTCCGGTCATCCCGACCAGGGTAACACGTCCCCCCATAGCCTGAATGTTCAATGCTACATTCGCAGCACCACCAAGACGGTGATCTGTCCTGTCATAATCAAGTACGGGAACCGGGGCTTCGGGTGAAATCCTGGATACCTGGCCGTAGAGGTAACGGTCCAGCATCACATCTCCTATGATCATCACGTGACGTTCTTTAAATTTTTCTAGCAATCCTGAGTTCATTTTTCGCTTATTATATTTTCTATGCGACTTATTATTTTATCCGAAACACCAGCCCGTTCCACAAAATATTCCCGTAGGGTGGCCTGGATGGTATCTGAGCGGATGGCTTCATCAAAATATCGCAACGATTGTTGCATCTCTCTCGCCGATCGAACTACTTGTGCCGTACCCAGTTTGCAAAAATTAACGGCCTCCTGGAAATTTTCATGTTTAGGCCCGAAAATCAGGGGTAATCCATATACCGCAGGCTCCAACGTATTATGGATTCCTGCACCATGCCCTCCCCCGATATAGGCAATGGTTCCGTACCGGTATATAAGAGATAGCAATCCTATACGATCGATGACCAGGACGTTGTACTCACTTGAAATAGCCTGGTCCATACCCAGGTCTGACAAAAATATCGCCTGATCAACAAGATCCTGCCTCAATACAGATAGATGTTCCGGAGTGACTTCGTGTGGTGCAATCACCCATTTCCAGTCCGGAAATTCCAGAATACACTGACGGATCAGCAATTCATCTTTTGGCCAGGTACTACCGGCAATCACTGTCGTGTGACCACCAATCCAATTTTCAAGCGCAGGCCATTTAAATTCCTGATCCCGTAGCTCCAACACCCGGTCTATCCGGGTATCGCCCGCAATGGTCACCTTTTTGTAACCTTGTGCCAGTAATAAATCCATGGAAGATGAGTTTTGGACAAAAATATGACGTGCTCGCAGGATTCGTTTGAGCAAAGATGCGAATCCCCGTTTAAACAAATATTGAGTAGGCCGGAAAACGGCTGAAACAAATATAAATGGTATTTGCCTGTTGTTCAATACTTCAAGGAGATTGAACCAAAATTCATACTTTATAAAAATCACGAGTTGTGGATCCAATGTGGTAACGAATTGTTTCATCACCGGGTAGGTATCGTAAGGCAAATACAGAACATGATCCACTTTGGGATAATTTTTCTTTCTTTCGTATCCACTGGCGGAAAAAAATGTCAATACTAATTTTTGATCCGGGAAGCGTTCCCTGAGTGCATCGATGAGGACTTTGCCCTGTTCAAATTCTCCCAGAGATGCACAATGGATCCAGATACAATTATGAAGGTGTGGAACCGTCTGAGATTTCAGCCCCTTCTTTCGCAACTTCAGTTTGGGATTAAACATGCCGACAATTCCGGCCAAAAAAGTAAGCCCGGGCATCAGGAACCGGTAAATCAAATAAGCCATTGATTGACTGCATGTTTGGGTGAACAAAAAATCAAAAGTATGTAATAAAATTTATATCGGAAAGTTTTAATACATACAGTAAATCCCAGTCTGAAAACCCTATATTTGCGCCATGTTGAAAAAAAATATCTTGCTGATTATTCTGTTCCTGGTCGGAGTTTTTCTACTGGTAAATTTTGGCCTCAGATGGTATACCCATCACGGTGAGAAACTGATCCTTCCCAATTATACAGGCCAGAAATTTGCACAAGCCGCACAAGCTGCCCACGATCAATCTTTTCAACTGGTGGTCACCGATTCTGTATTTCGGGTGGATCAGGAAGGAGGTATCATCCTCAATCAGAATCCACTGGAAAATGCCGAAGTGAAGCGGGGGCGTAAAATTTATGTTACGATTACCAAATATACCCCTGAAAACGTAAAAGTTTCCCAGATTCCTGAGCTATACGGAAAGGATTTTGAACGTAAAAAGAGAGAATTGGAAAACGCATTCGATATCCGAAGTGAAATCGTAGGGTATGAGTACGATCAGGGTGCGCCCGACCAGATCCTGAAAGTGCTTTACAATGATGAAGAGATCATCAATTCTGAGTTTCGTCGTGATAATATGGAAATAGAAAAAGGGGGCACTCTGCAATTTGTTTTATCCAAAAATATTGGTGGAGCGATCACAATGCCCGATCTGGTCTGCAAAAAATACCATGAAGCCGCTTTTTATGTGGAAAACCTGAATCTGTACATTGGTGAGGTGACGAAAGACGGGCTGCTCGAAGATGAAAACGGAGCCTTTATTTATGATCAGGAGCCCAAAGCCGGCGAAAATATATTGACCGGGGACACCATTCACCTTTTCCTCTCCTCGACAAAACCCTTTTATTGTGAAGATTAATATTTTAGCGCATGTTATCATGTTGCTGTGGATCGCGACACCGATTACCGCGCAGATCCAGGAACACAGCCTGACTTCCAATCCTCTGCTTCCCCACGTGGATCGAATTCCCGGCAGTATCCGATCTGATCAGCCTTTGAAATTACCTTTTGCAGACGATTTTTCCGGCACTGTGGGATATCCGGATCCCGCACTCTGGGCAGATGATCAGGCTTTTGTCAATCAAAGCCTGGGACTGAATGCACCCAGTATAGGAGTAGCCACACTGGATGGCCTCAATGCAAAAGGGCTGCCCTATGGCGGCGGATATGGTTCTTCGGACACCCTGACATCCCGACCGATCGACCTTTCGACAGAATCCATGGCCTTTCTTAGCTTTTATATCCAGCCCAAAGGGATTGGCTACCTCCCCCGTGTGATGGATTCCCTGGTCGTGGAAGGGAAGAATAGGGATGGGCAATGGTCCAAACTTGAAGTATTTGAAGGACTGGACAATTCCTATGTGAATAAGGACGCCCCGGAATTCCGTAGAGTGTCAATCCCACTCGGTTCAGAATTCCGACACGAAGCGTTCCAGTTTCGTTTCCGTAATTACAGCCCCAATCGCGGCCTCGAATCACTCTGGCACCTGGATTATGTCCTGGTCACCCGGCAGTCGCCGGATCTGTATATTAACGATATGGCGTTTACGGCTCCGCCAGCTTACCTCCTGCAAAGATATTCAGCTTATCCCCTGTCCCAGATTCAACGAGATCCCGAGAGACTCAGCAACCAACTCCCCATCAGTCTGCAAAACAATTCCCGGGACCGTCTCACTATAGACACCAGCCGAGTAGAGATTTACAATACCGAAGACAACCGGACCATTTTTGCGGATGAATCCCTGCTTGAGATTCCACCTATCGTACCTGTCAACCAACGGAACATCAACCCCGGACCAGCCCATTTTACCAATACTTACAACCTCCGGAATCTAACGGATTATCTCACTGGCCTGGAAACTGACAGAGCAATTCTGGCGACGGAATACGAGTATGTGATGCGCTCGGAAGACAACCTACCGACATTCCGGCAAAACAACCGCGTCGTCACCAGAACTCATTTCGACAATTTTATAGCCTATGATGACCATACGGTGGAAGGCTCCATCTCGACATACAATGGGAATGGGATCAAGACCCGGATCGCTGTGGAGTATGACCTACTGGAAGCCGATTCTTTGCAATCCATTCGAATCCTCTTTCCCTACCTGGTGGAAAATTATGAACATAAAGAATTTAACCTCCTCATATACGTAGGGGAACTTGGTGAGAACGCTGATTACACCTTGTACAACCTCACGCCCAAAAGAGGTAACCATTTCCAGCCCTTTACTGAGTATGTTGTGAAAGACTATCTACCTGAAGGAATTTTTCTTCCCGCCGGAAAATTTTACATTGGCTGGGAACATCCCAGAGGTACAAATACCGATTACATTCCTGTTGGATTTGACAAAAACACGCCTGAAGCCAATGCGCATATTTATTATCATGTGGGCAGCGGCTGGCTCAATGTAGGAACAGATTCACCGGATCTGCGTGGTGCGGTTATGATCCGTCCGGTTGTGGGGCAACTGGATCTGTTGTCTGCGATAAATGGTTCAGTAAAGGATCTGTCTCATGAGGTATTTCCCAATCCGGCCACCTCTACATTATATTTCCGCTCCAATTTACTGCAGCCTGGAACCCAATACAAAATTTTCGGAATGTCTGGTCAACTCGCATCAACAGGGACGATCGGACCTGGCCAAACATCATTGGATATCAGTGGTTTATTACCTGGTTCATATTATATCAATTTAAACCATTCTGATCAAACCATCCTGGGAAAAATTCGTTTTATAAAAATGTAACACACTAAAAAAAGGACCTATATGGAGGAGATAACCGTACAACAACTCAAAGAGAAAATGGAAAAGGGGGAATCGTTTCACCTGATCGACGTGCGCGAGCCCCACGAATACGAAGAAGCCAACATCGGCGGTAAGCTCATTCCTCTGGGAGAACTACCCGTGCATCTGGACGAATTGGAAGCCTGGAAAGATGACGAGATCATCGTAATGTGCCGTTCGGGGAAACGCAGTGGGAACGCGCAGGAATTTTTGTATATGGAAGGATTCGAAAACGTGTACAACCTGCAAGGTGGAATCCTGGCATGGCAGGAAATGGAAGGGGAATAATATCAAAAATCATTCTTCCACATCATCGATTCCACTGGTTTGGTAGTTCGTTTGGTGTATTTCGCAGATGCTTTTTTATGGTAATAATTCTCGATCTCACCTTCTACCTTGAAATAAATCAACTGGCCGATGGGCATTCCCTCGTACACCCGGACCGGATGTGTGCATGATATTTCAAGCGTCCACGTATTGCAAAAACCTACGTCGCCTTTCCCCGCTGTCGCATGAATATCGATGCCCAGCCGACCAATGCTGCTTTTTCCTTCGAGAAATGGTACCGCATTGTGGGTTTCTGTATACTCCTGTGTCACCCCCAGATATAGTGTGTTGGGGTGCAGAACGAACCCTTCCGGCGGAATTTCAAAATGTTCGATTTCATTGTGTTTCCGGGCATCAAGGATATGGTCCCGGTAGTACGCCAAATGTTTTCCCAGGTGCACATCGTATGAATTGGTGCCGAGATTTTTACGGTCAAAGGGTTCGATAATGATAGCCCCGGATTCGATGGATTCCAATATTTTTTTGTCGCTGAATATCATGCCGCAAATTACGGTCTTTTCGGTGGGATTTTGAAAAACTGTGTCACTGTTTTTGCCATGGAATTAGTCAATACAGAAATATTTCTCAGGTTATCAGAATTTCACTGAGGATAATATCATTTGAACAGGAGGATTTTCATTAAAAGAAGAAATAATAAAACGCCTTTCGATTGACAAATTTCAGAAACCCTGGCCATGGTGATTCGGTGTACTAATGTGTACCGGACTATCCGAAATTCTAAAGGAAGGACGGACGGCCGGGAGGTTTGAAATATTCCGGAACAGCGGCTATGTGATTTCAGGTGACACTGTGTTTAGTGATCGGAAATACAAATTATGTCCCCATCTGCATACCACAAAATTCAGTAAGGGTGCCAATGAATGATAAACTTTCTGTGTGAATGTTGTCTGGTTTGAGTCCGCCCCTATCATCAGATTTTAATCAAATCTATCAAACAGGCTTCATGAAGTTTGATCAGAACATCAGGCTGGATGAAACAGTCGTGAGGTGGAAAAGGGGTTATTGATCAGGGCTATCTATCCTCCACAGCCGGATCGTCCGATCTTCGCTGCCCGAATACAATACCTTTTTCACCGAATCATAAGCCAGGGTATTAACCGAATGAACGTGAGCCTGCATCACGTCTCCCCACTTAATGGTTCCCAGTGCCTGAAGAGAAGACCGATCCCACCACCGGATCGATTTATCCCTACTGGCCGTGACCAGATAATCCGGCGTCTGTAATAGATCATATATAGCATACCAATGCGCATTGAGACTTCGTTCTGGGGCGTAATCTTCCGATACCTTCCATGTTTTCAGCAGGGCGTCCCGACCGCCCGATATCAGCGTATCCCTGTCCCATAAGAGTGCAAAGACAGATGGGTTATGCGCAGCATTGATCTGTTTTTGTAGATACATTTCCGGGAAACGCATAATATAGATACACCCATCGGAACAACCCACAGCCAGCCGATCACCATCGGGATGCAGGGCCTGAGTCCGTATAGACCGATTGGAAACAGGCCATTCATTCACCTTCTCAAAAGTGTTGGCATTCCACAAGATGATTTTTCCATCTCCGCCAAACGTATAATAGCAATCCTTCGCTACAGGATCCTCAGAGTCAGCAGCTAAGATGGAAAAAATCCCCTTTTGATGTACTCTTTCCTGATAAAGGATCGATTTGTTTTCCCGATCCAATACATAAAAATTACCCTGAAATGACCCCAGTAAATAATGGTCCGGCGTCACCGCAAGCGAAAAAAGCTGATCCGGAACCCGGGCGAGGAGTACACCGTTATCCGAATGATCTACGTCCCATTCCACCAGCCAGCCATCTCCCCCCACAGAATACAGTTTTCTTCGGTTCGGGTCAAAGTGGATTTTATAAATAGCACCTTCGTGCCCTTGTAGTATCTTTATGTGGTGTATCAAAACGAAATTTATATTTTTATCAAAAATAATCATTTGCCACTTGTAAAAATAGAACAGATTAATGAAGACGCCAAGATCCTGATATGGCATCTTCAGGAAGAAAGCGAATTCTTTCACCAGCACTTGCAAAAATTGTATACAGGTCCCCTGCCCTGGACTGCTATGCCGGAAAAACGGAAAAGGGAATTCCTCGCGACCAGGTACCTTATCCAACTTGGATTGCCACCGGGAGCCAACGTGAGTCACATGGCTAAAGATCCCAATGGCAGCCCTGGGTTAAGGAATCCTCGCTTGTATTTTGGCATATCTCATACGCGCGAATATGTATCCTGCGTGATCAGTAAGTGCCAATCCGGGTGTGATGTGGAGCGATACCAAGAACGCATACTCGCATTAGCTCATCGCTTTATGACCGACGAAGAAATGGCCTGGTCAACCGAAAGTGACAGGCTATACCGCAGTCATTTGATCTGGGGGATTAAAGAGAGTGCTTTCAAAACATGGAGGAGAAAACGCATCGATTGGAAAAAGCACATCCGGATCGAGCTGCCCGACTGGAACATGAATAAAGGAAACTTTTCAGGCACTATTGGCAATGATACTGGGACGCTGGACTTTTACGGCGGATATGAATACTTTCCCCGGTTTCTGTTCGTTTGGACTTTACAGCGATAGAAATGATGGCAATCCGAGCAATTACAGCGTGGTTGATGTTTATTTGGGTGGCATACGTCCCTTTTGCCTGTAAACAATCTGCGAATCATGTACCCGCATCGGATCAGGAAGTTCCGACTGACTTTTCAGACTTCTATTTGAAGTTTCATACCGATTCGGTTTATCAGATGACCCATATCCTGTTTCCTTTGGATGGCCGTCCCGCCTCTGACACGGGTCGATATGCTGACGATGCTTTCACATGGGACAAATCATCGTGGAAACTCCACAATTTTGAGCATTTTGATCCAGACCGTTATCACGTCCGACGCAAGGTCACGGACAGTACCCTGGTGACCGAATTTATACTCGAACAAGCCAGTGGAATAGGCATTAAACGACGGTTTGCACGCTTTGGTGAGGATTGGTATCTGATTTATTATGACGCAATGAGTCGGGGCGAGTGATCAAAGAACGGTGGATCAAGTACATTCCTGTGCACGGATTCAATTTGTTCCTGGCATAACCCGGATTACTTTTGATTCTTATACACTTACGTACGCTCGCATCATATTGAAGTACATGAACTCACCACTCTTCCTTCATATTGGCGCTCATCAAAAATTAAAATTTCAGAAACCTTTCTTATTTCACAAAAATAACTTAATTTGGGGTTCTGCTGATCGGTATCAGCGAGGGGGAAAATGGAAAAATCAGGTAATAAAATTGACCAACCATGGGAATCAAAAACTATAAACAAAAGGAAATCGATGAGAATCCACCGGTCAAAAAAAAGAAGGTGAAGGATTACATGACATCCAAATTGATCACTTTTAAGCCGGATACGAATATCCTGGAGATAGCCGATACACTGCTCGAAAAAAGGATCACAGGAGCACCTGTTTTGGATGACGATGGCAATGTGGTTGGGCTGATCGATGATAAGGATTGCCTCCGGATTGTGGTGGATACCCTATACCACAACCAACCCATTGTATCCCATACCGCCAGAGAATACATGACCAACGTCATGAAAACGGTAGACATTGATACCGACATTCTGGAAGTGGCCAATATTTTCCTCACCACTCCCTATAAAAGATTAGTTGTAACTGATAAAAAAGGAAAGCTGCGGGGTAATATCAGCCGTAGGGATATCCTTCGGGCTATACATGATATGTCCATATAAGCACGATATCAGATAGAAATAAAAGTTGACGCAGGCCCTAATTAAATCCCCAATATTCAAAATATTCCCGGAAAATCAAGGTCATATTTTGGGTATCGGGCATCGCCCGGTGCGGTTCTCCTTCAAAAGACCATTCCTCGTGTTCCAGTGCTTTGACCAGGCTCGTATGTGGTGACAGATTTTTCATCCCGGTAAAAGCCCTTCGCAGATCAAGGTGGTTTTGAATCATCGACGGTTCTGAAAAAAACCGGTCGCATGTCTCATTCAGAATCTCTTTGTCAAATGATCCCCAGGACACGAACCACGTATCGGGTTCCGGCTGGACCCAATTTTCAAATTTATCATAGACCTCTTCAAATGTTCCAGCAGCATTAACTTCCTCCTGCGATATTCCGGTCAAATCCCGGCAATATTGTGACAACACCGGGTTAATTTCCGGTCGGATATATTCCACGAAACTGCCCGTTTCTTCGCCAAACCGGTCGATGGCAATGGCCCCCAGCTCGATAATCTCCTGAATCCCATTGCTGTGATACCCATCCCAGCAGGTTGCTTCGATATCAAACAAAATAAAATTCATTCGTCAATTTTCAGATTTTTAGCCCTAAAACCTCCACCTTTTATACAAGTCCTTTTGTATATGATATAAAGGGGAATTGCAGTAATTATTTTATATTCCAGCCGGTTGTCCGGCTCAGACCTGTTAACTACGTTTTATTCCTCCTCCTGCAATATACTTTGCAGCAGTGACAGATCCTTCGGGCTGAAAACATTGCGGAATTGGTACATACTGATCCGGTTGTGATAATAGTACAACAACTCCAAATCGTCGCTGACCAGAAATTGTTCGGCCGTCATACGCAATGGAGTCTGACTGTGATACAAGCCGATTTTCTCCAGACCATCGCTGAGAATAACCTCAACCGGTTCATCGAATATATCTGACAATCTAAGTACACCATCTTGCTCCATTTCCACCAACAAATCCTTGAAATCCGACATTTTGTTCAGAAAATATGTTCGGGGTATGTAAAAATCCGACAACGGCATGCGTAGGAGGCCATACACGTCAATAGAAGGAAAATAATGCCGAAATATCTCAAAGGCCAGCCAGGCGATCGCATGACTGGACAGCACGACATTGTCACGCTTGAATCGATCAATCACTTTCTCCGCCAACAATTTCGTATATTCGGATTCCCGTTGCACATCTGCTTTGATCTCGCCACGTGAAGAAAAGTAATCAGCTATTCTGATCCGGTTACCGTTCCGGTCGATACTGTGCCCTTCCGGATCTACCCGGTTTCCAATGAAATCCATGGGTTCCCCAAACGAGCAAACGATTTCAGAACCCTTGGAATAAAATTGCCAAAGAAACTTGAAGATTTTTCTTTTGCTCTTTCCAAGATCCTTAATGGACGTATATTTTTGCTTTCCTTCCTCGGTCAGATGCTGACGGATCAGCGATTTGGCTTCGAGTACAAAATGATAATCCAGTACCAGGGGGATGATATACAGGTTCTGATCACGGCCTTCTATACAGATATCACGCTGAGCCTCCACGATGGTGTTGAGTAGGCCGAGTTTGAGTTGTTCTTCGCTGGCACCCGACCGGCTCCTCGTTCCACCCGGAAAAAACAGATTGTTCACTTGACTCTTAATGGATAGCGTGGAAAGTGCCTTAAGCGTTTCCAGATAAATCGGATTCTTCTTTCGGCGATCGACCCGGTAAGCACCCAGCCGGTTCATATAATAGGCTGCGGGACCAAAATTGTAGAGATTCAACCCTGCGCCATATGAAAACGCTGGAATACCCACTTTACTGTCGAGTACGTATCCGATCAAAATGCTGTCCAGGTTACTAAAATGAGTGGGCAACAAAATGACCGTCCCTTTCCGGGCCAGGTTGCGTATTTTCTCAATATCACCATATACCTTGAGTGCATGGTGGAGATGGTCCTTACGGTGCCACAGCTTCCAGAACCACTTCAGTAAATTTTTCCCGAGTAAAATATTGAACAGTGCAGTGAGAAATTTCCGGGCGAAGAGATATGTTTTTGGTTCAAAGGAGCCCACGATCTCATCGGCGTACCGCTGGATGATTCGGTACACTGATTTACGTTCAAATTCACGCAGTTTTTCTCTTGATTTATATCGTTTGGCCTTGCCGAGCCGGCTCTTCATCCGATTCCAGAATGCCTCCTCGTTGGGGGGATCCACTCGCCAGGGGCGTCGCTTGATGCGGATTCGCTCCTGATAAACAGTTTTTTCGAGGAGATCCTCAAAGTCGTTGTCATATTTATAAGCGAGTTTCCGGTAGGTATGATTAACCAGTCGCTCTATAAAATGGCTCCGATTTTTGCTGATTTCATAAATGGGCCACTTGTATAGATCCTCCTCAATGTGTTGATATACATTCTTATTCTCCTTCATCAGCCTTTAAGTCATCCGCCAAATTAATTAAATATTCCAATAAACTGTCGATCCCTTCCCCTGTAGAGGAAGAAGTGATAAATTGCTTCGGCAAGTATTCCCAATCCAGAAGTAATTCCCGCCTTATTTCACCGATGTTCTCTTCCACGAACCGCGGTTTGTTCTTGTCCGTCTTGGTGAAAACCAGTACAAAGGGTATCCCGTTTTCCCCGAGCCAGTTGATAAATTCACGATCGTTGGCCTGTAGTGGAATGTTGGCATCAATGAGGAAAAATACGCAGGAAAGCCCCGTCCGTTCCAGAAAATAATTTTGCACCATTTTTCTCCATCCCCGTCGCTGCTTTTTTGACTGTTTTGCAAACCCAAAACCCGGTAAATCTACGATATAAAAAAGATCTTCGACCTTATAAAAATTGATCGATTGGGTTTTCCCGGGTTGTTTGGACACATAGGCCAGATCTTTCCGCCCAAACAGCCGGTTGATCAGAGATGATTTCCCTACATTTGATCGCCCTATGAATGCAAATTCCGGCCGGTCCGACGGAGGACACTGCCCCACTTTATGATAACTGGCGTGATAATTGATCTGATGACTCATGGGTGATGTTAAGGTACGTTAATATGGGTGGATAGTGAATAAGAATAACAAATTTATCAGTTATAGTACGAAATGTCGAACAATTTGAAAAGTATAATTCTGCTTTGTTTTGGACTGGTTTTATGTACCAATATGTACGGCCAGTTCAATTTTGGCATCAAGATCGGTGCCAGTACAACCGACATTGGGATTAATCAAATCATTGTTCCAGGTAATACCCACCCCGACGATGAATTGATGATAGCTATAGAAAAAGCCAATTACGGTTTCAATTTCGGAGCTCTCTTTCAGATCAGGATGGGTTGGTTTCTCATCCAGCCGGAAGTCGTATTCAATTCCACTAGCGTGGATTTCCGCATTAATGACAATATTGGAAATTACACCGATAAAATTTTAACCGACACATATCAAAACCTTGACATCCCGTTTTTGTTGGGTATCAAGGCCGGACCGCTGAGAATGCAGGCCGGGCCGGTTGGCCATATACCATTACAATATGCGTCGGAACTCTCCACACTGGAAGGTTTTTCCTCGGATTTTTCTCCGATTGAGTATGGTTATCAGGCTGGTATCGGAATTGATTTTTTCAATTTGATGGTTGATTTCAGGTATGAAGGTAATTTTAATAACTTTGGCGACTATATTACTTTTCATGACCGGAAATACAATTTTTCGGACCAGCCTACAAGGCTTATATTGAGTCTGGCCATTGCCATCAAATAAATGAGAACAAATATTACGCCTATATGGATACGCTCTACTTCGATTTTGAAACGATCGGAAAATTTAGTCGCAATGATGTGGCTTACGCCAATGGGAACAATGGACTTGAAAAATTCTACGAATTCGCACCCCAGGAGAGCAACCTTGAATCTGTAGCAGAACGACGGGGTGAGTTTCCGGTTGATCGGGAACTGTTGATACGTGTGATAAAAAGACAGTACGAATCATTTATTACGGACGAATCTGTTTTCGGCCTTTTAGATCAATTGCAAGACCCTTACACGTTTACCATTACTACCGCCCACCAGCCTACTCTACTGACCGGACCATTGTATTTTATTTACAAAAGCCTGTCGGCTATTCGAGTAGCGAAAAATTTCAATCAAACCCAGGACAAATACAGGGCATTGCCTCTACTGGTCCTCGGGGGTGAGGATCATGATTTTGAGGAAATGAATCATTTGAATCTGTTCGGCAAATCGGTGGTGTGGGAAGACCATCAGGGTGGCGCTGTGGGACGATATTCCTGTGACACATTAGCACCGGTACTGGATGAGGTCTGTGCCATCCTGGGAGATAGTGATCATGCACGACTCCTGACGGAAAAACTTCAAAAAGCTTTTGATAAGCCTGATTCCTATGGTCAGGCGATGCAACATTTTGTCCACGAGTTATTGGGTCACCTGGGTCTTCTCGTCGTCAGTATGGACGAAGTGGAGTTCAAAGAAAAAATGGTTCCTTTTTTTATCGATGACCTGGTCCATCATACCTCTTACAGGATGGTTCAAAAAATACAGGAATCATTTTCGACGGCGGGATTTGATCAGCAGGCTTATGTCCGCCCTATCAATTCTTTTTATCTCACCGATCATCAGCGGGATCGAATCGAGCAGGGCGAAGATGGTTATTACTATTCCGTATCAGAAGATCGCCGCTGGAGCGAAGCGGAAATCGTAGCCGAGATCCGGTCTCATCCGGAGCGATTCAGCCCCAATGTCATCCTCCGGCCCATTTACCAGGAAATCATCCTGCCCAATCTGGCTTACGTCGGGGGTGGAGGTGAAATATCCTATTGGCTGGAACGCAAGGATCAGTTTAAGGAATTGGGCGTATTCTACCCCATGTTGATCCGGCGTGACTCATTTCAATTGATTTCACAGCGAGATTACAAGACCATTCAGGAATGGGGATTCACGCTGGAAGATATCATGCGCCCTCCTCACGAACTCATCGAACAATATCTGAGTATGCACGGTCGGGATGAAATCAACCTGAGCAGTGAAATCGATGCCCTGACCCCCCTGGAGGAAACCATCCAGGATAAAGTGGAAACCATAGATCCTTCGTTGGTCGCCCGCATCGGTGCCCAATTTGCTAAATTCAAAAACGATCTCCAGGGTGTAGAGAAACGGTTGAAGAAAGCCGAAAAACAATCCCACGATAAAAACATCACAAAGATCCAGCGTATCCAGTCCAAACTTTTTCCAGGCAATGGACTACAGGAGCGTACCGACAATTTCATGTCGTGGTATATCCTGCACGGAGAGGGGTTTTTTCAGGTTTTGCTGGAGCATGCAGATCCGTTTGATACGCGGTTGAAGACGATAATTATATAATGGAGCAGTGACAAATGGACACGGATGGACTAATTCTAGGGGTGATTTCCCTCCTGACCCAACAAATTATCGAGTCAACAGTTCCAAGGTTATTCTTTCACTGCACTGGCATTCTTTTTTGAAGGACGGGATTTCACCGGTTTGGTGCGAGATGTGGATGGAGCAGGTTTATCGACAGAATCCTTTTTCTCTTCGACGTCCTCCTCCTGGACGATTACTTCAGGGATTTTCTTTAGATTAAAAAAGCCGAGTAATCGACGTAGAGTGTTCTTCAGCTCCTTTCGGTGAACGATAAAATCCAGAAAGCCTTCCTCCAGCAGGAATTCTGAGGATTGGAACCCTTCAGGCAAATCTTGTTTTATGGTCTCACGGATGACCCGCGGCCCTGCGAATCCGATCAGCGCTTTGGGTTCGGCGAAATTGAAATCGCCCAGCATGGAAAAACTTGCGGTCACCCCCCCCGTGGTGGGATCCGTCAACAAGGATAAATACGGCAACCGGGCATCCGACAACTGGCCAAGTTTGACCGAAGTCTTGGCCATTTGCATCAGCGAAAAGGCAGATTCCATCATCCGGGCTCCTCCCGATTTGGAAATGATCAATAACGGCAACTTGTGTTCGATACAATAATCAATGGCCAGACTTATCTTCTCTCCTACCACACTTCCCATCGAGCCGCCGATAAATGAAAAATCCATCGCCGCAATGACGATCGGCAAATGTTCGTCGATCTCTCCCACCGCTACCGAAATGGCGTCTTTCAATCCGGTTTTTTCCTGCGCCTCCGCCAACCGGTCGGTGTATTTTTTTAGATCTTCAAACCCTAAAATATCCTTCGGGATGAGGTGCTCAAACAACAACTCATACTTTCCCTCATCAAATAAAATATGAAAATAGTCCCGGCTTCCAATCCGGGAATGGTGGTCGCAATGCGGGCATACAAAAAGATTTTCTTTCATGTCTTTTTGTAAGGTGGTTTCCTTGCATTCCGGACATTTTGTCCATATTCCATCTGGGACTTCCTTCTTGTCCCTGGTCGTAGTCTGGATTCCTTCTTTCAGCCGTTTAAACCAACCCATACTGGTCATTTTTATTGGAAATTCTATCTCTTACCTTCACAATATATGCATTTTACCTGGAACCGTACCTAAAAGATTTGGCAGTACGGACAAATTCCTTCACGCCTTCAAGAGGCGTATCCGGATAAACACCGTGCCCCAGATTCACAATATGGCCACCCTGAAATGCCAATAACAGCCGCTCAGTTTCATCCCGGATTTGTTCCGGAGATCCATACAGTACGCAAGGGTCCAGATTACCCTGGATGATCTTTCGTCCACCCAATTGTTGATTCAGCGATTCCGGTGGTATAGTCCAATCAAATCCGAGTGCATTACAAGGTAATTCTGACAATTCATCCACAGAGGCATGAGCCCCTTTCGAAAATACAATGGTGCGGGATCCTGCCGGCAAACCTTCCAAAATCCGCCTGATATACTTTATTCCGAATTCGGCGTAGGCCTCTTTTCCCAGGATGCCTGCCCAACTGTCGAATAACTGAACCACATCAACCCCAGCCTCGAGTTGCCTTCGAAGATATGCCACGGACACCGAAGCTATTTTTTCCAACAACTGATGAGATTCTTCGGGATGCGTATACAGAAACCGACGCGCCCTTGAAAATGTTTTGGAACCACGCCCTTCCAGCATATAACAAAATATGGTCCAGGGTGCGCCGCAAAATCCGATCAGTGGAACCCGGTTTTGCAAGCGTTCTCTGATTTCTCCTATCGTATCGTAAACATATCCGATCCGGTCTGCTGCAGCATCTCCGTCCTCCATTGTTTCAATATCCGTCCTACTCTCAATGACCCGGGGAAATACGGGGCCAGTGTGGGGTACCATTTTGTAATGAAGTCCCATCGCTTCGGGAACCACCAGGATGTCAGAAAACATAATCGCGGCATCCACTCCCAGTTCATCAACAGGTTGTATCGTCACTTCAGCTGCCAGAGCTGGATTTTTCACCAAATCGAGAAAGCTTTCCTGAGTCGCTCTAAGCGCCCTGTATTGTGGCAGAATTCGACCTGCCTGCCTCATTATCCATACCGGCGCACGCTCAGTTTGCCTGCCATCCAGTACATCCAAAAGTATTCGGTTCATAGGTACGTGTGTGTAACCAGATATTTTAATATTTTTGCAAATGTATCATTTAAAAAGGAATTGAACATATGAACATAGCGATCGTTGGATATGGAAGAATGGGTCGGACCATCGAAAGAATTGCCATTGAACGGGGTCATAAGATCGAAGCCGTGATTGATGTTGACAACCAGGAAGAGCTTAGTATGCTTGCTGACCAAAAAATTGATGTAGCCATTGAGTTTACTCAGCCACACACGGCTTTTGATAATATCACTGCGTTGCTGGAACAGGGTATACCGGTGGTATCGGGCACCACGGGCTGGACAGACCGGATGGCGGATATGGAACTACAAGTTAAACAATTGGACGCTGGATTTTTTTATGCACCCAATTATAGTATTGGAGTAAATTTGTTTTTTGAAATCAGTGAGTACGCGGCAGGTTTAATGAACCGATTTCCGGAATTTGATGTACACATCGAGGAAATCCACCACATCCAAAAGTTGGATTCACCCAGCGGCACAGCAATTCATCTGGCTGAAAAAATACTTGCCCAGTCAGATCGGAAATCCTCATGGGTGAATGAAAAAAGTTCCGAGAACAATGTATTGGAAATTTTGTCTGATCGGCAGCCCGATGTGCCGGGCATCCACTCATCTGTGTTTACCGGTCCACACGATACGATTGAAATTAAACACACGGCCTCCAGTCGTCTGGGATTTGCAACCGGAGCGATTCTGGCAGCTGAATTTTTGAAAGGAAAAAAAGGAGTTTACAATATGAAGGATCTGTTGAAGATCGACAACACATTGCATTGATTTTAAGAAAGATATATTCGAATCAATTATCAACTCAAGAATTATTAAAATAACGAGTCAATCTATATGGCAGGACATAATAAGTGGTCAAAAATCAAACGGAAAAAAGGAGCCCAGGATGCCAAGCGGTCGAAGATGTATTCCAAGCTCATCAAGGAAATAACTGTGGCCGTCAAAGAGGGCAACAGCGGGGATGAAGAATTCAATCCACGTCTTCGCCTGGCGATTTCCAATGCGAAAGGTGTCAACATGCCCAAAGACAACATCGACCGGGCCATCAAAAAGGCCCTCGAAAAGGATAGCGGTGCCATTTTTCAGCCGACGTATGAAGGTTATGGTTCTGGTGGTGTGGCCATTTTTATAGAAACTGCTACCGACAATCTCAATAGGACGGTGAGCAGTATCCGGTCGATATTCAGTAAGAACAACGGCAACCTGGCGACATCGGGATCGGTAGATTATATGTTTGATCGGAAAGGGATTTTTGTACTTGAAATCGATGAGGAAAAGAAGGATGAAATCGAACTGGATCTGATCGACGGGGGGGCGGAAGATCTGGAATATGACAACGAGCACCATGAATTAGAAATTACGGTGGCTTTTGAAGACTTTGGACAAATGCAGGATACGCTTGAAAATCTGGGACTGGAAGTCAAAAGTGCTAATCTGGAGCGCATTCCCAATCTCTATACCCATCTGGAGGTGGACGATGCCCGGAAAGTTTTGAATCTGATCGAAGCACTTGAAGATGATGACGATGTCCAGCAGGTTTTTCACAACCTGGAAATGACGGAGGAATTAGCCGAAGTACTGGACAACTGAGCAAATTATTTTTTCATCCGGCTTATGTGCCGGTACCTGGGTAACGCATGATATCACAAAAAACGATCGGTGAAATATTTGACCGGATGGACGTCCTGGATGTTGTGCAGGAATTTGTCAGTCTCAAAAAACGAGGCGTCAATTACATCGGTCTGTGTCCGTTTCACAATGAAAAAACACCATCGTTCACGGTCTCCCCATCTAAAAATATCTATAAATGTTTTGGGTGCGGTAAGGGGGGCAACGGTATCGACTTCGTCATGGAACATGAGGCGTTTTCGTATCCCGAAGCGCTTCGTTTTGTAGCAAAACTCTACAATATTGACATTGAGGAAACCTACCAGGCACCGGAAAATGCCCAGGAATGGAACCGCCGGGATGCACTACAGATCGTCAATGATTTTGCTGAAAAATATTTTGAAGAAAATCTCTGGGAGACCGATGCAGGTAAGAGTATAGCACTCAGTTATCTAAAGGATCGGGGTTTTATCAAAAAGACCATCCAGGCATTCCACCTTGGATATGCACCTCGGGATCGGGATCAATTCAGTAAACTGGCACAACAAAAAAGCTATAAGAAGGAATACCTGAAGGAACTGGGGCTGATGACGCAACATGAGCAGGATTTTTTCTTCGATCGCATTATTTTTCCGATTCACAGTCTGAGTGGCAAACCCATAGCTTTCGCCGGTCGGTTATTACAAAACCGGACCAATTCACCTAAATATCTCAATTCTCCTGAAAGCTATATTTATCAGAAGCGAAAAGTGCTTTTTGGACTTGATCTGGCCCGGAAAGCCATAAGGTCAGAAGGAATATGTTTTCTGGTCGAAGGGTATACAGACGTGATGATGATGCACCAGAACGGTATAGAGAACGTGGTAGCCACCAGCGGTACGGCGTTAACTTCCGAGCAAATACGAATGATCAAACGATATTGCGATACGATTCATCTGATCTTTGACGGAGATGCAGCAGGGGTGAAAGCCACTGAAAGAGCTATAGATCTGATTTTGGCCGAGGGCATGAATGTGCGCATTCTCCCACTACCAGAAGGACAGGATCCGGATGAATTTGTACGCGCAAAGGGAAATGGTGGATTTAAGCAGTATGCTTCTGAATATACGGAGGATTTCCTGCCCTTCAAAATGAATAAGTTTGGTGCGAAGGCAAATGATCAGGACAATCTGGCCGATCCGGTTCTTAGAGCTGAAATGATCCGGGATCTACTGGATACGGTATCTATTATCGAAGATGGGATCAAAAGGCATTTGTACGTCAGGCAAATTTCTAAGAGTATGGAAGTCCCGGAGCAGACGCTGATGGAGGAACTACACATCCGACTGGAAAAGCGTCTGACCGATGACAAAAAGGAAAGATTGCGGGAAATGCGACGGGCTAACCGGGAGCATCGTGCCACGACCGACACATCAGAAGCCAGGGCACCGGTAAAAGAGGAAAATATACTGCTGGAAAAGGATATCATCCGGGTACTCCTTCAGCACGGTCATAAACCGCTGGATGAAGAAATGACTGTAGCAGAATTTGTGATCGACAATATCAGTGATGTCATTGAATTTATCCGGCACGAAGGTTACAAGAAAATCCTGGATGAATATCTCGCTGCAATCAATCGAAAGGAGGCCATCGATTTTGAGTATTTTAACCGTGCGGAAGATCCTGAATTGCGAAAAACCGCTATCGATGTCCATACTGGTAAATACGACGATGAGTACAGTCCCAACTGGATCGATATGTGGGATATGGACCTCCAGACCCAACCCGTTCCTGAGAAAAATCAGCAAAAAGATGTCCGTCAGGCCCTAATGCGCTATAAGCTCCGCAAGGCTGTCGATCTATGCGCCTCTAACCGGGAAAAGATCGAACAGCTACAAAAAGAAGGGCGGACGGATGATGTATACCGGCACCTGGTCGTACAGCAAAAGCTGATTGCCATCAGGGATTCAATTGCCAGAGAGTTTAATACGATCGTACTAAAGGGAACAAAGTAGGTATATGTGGGGAGGAATTGACAAATTTACATTCAGAAAACTCTTTTTGACATCATTGATTACTTTCAATCCAGTATTAACAGCTATACTGGTGGATCATTAGACCGATAAGGCCTAATTGATCAACATGAATGGGGAACTTACCGGCTGCGGGAGACCCATCAAATGAATGACAAAAAATAAAAGTCTGTTATGGGAATGAAAAAAACGGGACAGCCGAAATCCCTTCCTCTAATCCTTTTTTATTTGCCATGAGTGGTATACTTTTAAACTGGAATAGGGGTATACTTTTCAATCGGAATAAACAATCTCATTTTGGGGGATGATTTGCTTCATTCATCTTCTTCGTTAGGAACCCATTGAAAAAGCGCTCTATGTCGAATCCCACCCACCCTGGAAGCCTCCCCACCCCTTCGCTTCCCTCATCAAAGATGACTTGAACATCTTAGGTCTTCAACTACATTCGGTCATGGCAAGTGCCGTAAAGCCATTTGTCGCGAAAACAGTAGCAAAGAACGACTTACCTGCAACTTTTGGAAGAACGCCGAAGGTGATCAAGGTGAATGACTGAACAGAATCCCGACGCATGCTGTGTCGGGATCGAATGTC
>CBFGVZ010000032.1:0-22761 GCA_965652315.1 uncultured Saprospiraceae bacterium
CGGCCATTCGCGACAATCTGTTTTACGGATTTATCCGCTAATAATCAGTATTAATGGGGTAAGGTCGGGATGTCCGAAATATCAGTTTTTCCAGATGTTTGGCTCGGTAATTCATCCTCCCACCAGACAATCAGTCTGTCGATTTCCGTGGTGATTCTATCGTTATTCATCCATATAGAAGAGAGAAAGTCCTGCCCTTTCTGGGCCTTTGGTGCAAGACGTCAGAGTAAGAGCGAAATTTGAGCACCGAAGAGACGATGTTCCTCAATGTCATTCCTATTTCTTCGCTTTTACTCCCACTTCTTACCACTTTCTAAGTGATTGATATATGAAATGGAATCATGTATAAGATACCTAATCATAGTGTATTATATATTATATCGAGATTGTTTAAATCATAGGACTACATGATATTATCAATATGATTATATAATTTGGTTTAGATGGGGAAAATTGTGGGAGATATTAATTATTTTTATATGTATCGTGTTAAAAGGTGGTAGAATGTGGGAGTAAGTACTACATTTGGAGCTATCAAGCTTGATGTTATTGTATGGTTCAACTTTACGGAGAATATGAATGTCGCCTGGATGGCAAAGGTCGGTTGAAAATGCCGGCTCAATTGCTCAAACAGCTCGGTGGATTATCACCAGCGACCTTTTTCGTGAACCGTGGATTCGAACAATGCATTATGATGTATCCTGAAAAAGTTTGGGATAAAATAGTTGAAGGAGTGAACGATCTCAATGTGTATCGGCAGAAAGACCGAAATTTTATCCGGTATTTTTTCCGCGGTGTAAGCAGTGTGACCACAGATTCTGCCGATCGTGTACTGATCGGAAAAAACCTATTGCAATACGCAGGGGTCGAACAGGATGCGGTGCTGTTTGCCTATCTTGATCGGATCGAGATCTGGGATAAGGACACCTATTACGGAATGTTGGATGCCGAACCCGAAGAATTTTCCCAGTTGGCAGAGCAGGTACTCGGAGGGGGGCATACTGATCAAAACGAATAGGGGTGAACCATTATTCCGTACTGCGGGAGGAATCGATCGAAGGGCTTAATATTGTCCCCGACGGCATATATGCCGACGGCACTTTCGGCGCTGGCGGACACAGCAGGCTCATCCTGGATCGGTTGGGCAATAAAGGGGTGCTCTATGGATTTGATCAGGATCTTTCGGTACTTAAGGCCGCTCCGGAAGATGCGCGGCTAAGACTCAGACACAACAATTTTGCCGACATGGCTGATGTGCTCCGGGCGGATGGAATCGATCAGATTCAGGGGGTGTTGCTGGACCTGGGTGTATCCTCGATGCAGATTGATGAAGGTCACCGGGGTTTCTCTTACCGGCATGATGCCCTGCTGGATATGCGGATGAATCCAAATAGTACGCTGACGGCACGACAGGTAGTCAACGACTATTCCATGGAGCAATTATGGTACTTGTTTTCGGATTACGGGGAGATCAGAAACTCTAAGCGACTGGCAGAAGCAGTGGTTGAATACCGACAGTCACGTCCCCTCGAAACCACGGCTGATCTGGTTTATATTGCTGAGCGGCAGGCTATGGGACAGAAGATGCGATATTTATCACAGGTGTTTCAGGCTATACGCATTGAAGTGAATGACGAAATAGGAGTATTGAAAAGATTTTTGACCCGATTACCTGAAATGGTAGGTCACGGTGGTCGGGTGGCAATCATCTCTTTTCATTCACTCGAAGACCGGCTGGTTAAAAATTATTTTAAATATGGCGAAGTAGATCATCATAAGCCACAGGAAAACTACGACTACCCCCATGGAAAATGGCGGATGATCACACGAAAGCCAATAATGCCCGGGCCCGGGGAAATGGCTGAAAATGTGCGCTCCCGGAGTGCGAAATTGCGAATCGGAGAAAAAACAGGACAAAAATGAAAATGAAACAAAAATTGGGAAGTATGCAGGTTATGAGTTGGTTAAGTAGTAACAGCCGCTACGTTTTGTTTTTGTTTTTTCTTTCGTTCCTGACCATTATGAATTCACATGTGGCGGAGAAAAAAATTCGCAAAATCACCCATATGAAAAAGGAGGTGAAGGAACTCAACTGGAAATATCTTACCCTGAAAGCAGAGTGGATGAACGATGCCTCGTTGTCCAGTCTCGAAGATCGACTCGAAGGAAATTCCATCGGAAAGGAGGGGTCCAAACCATTAATCCTCAAATCCATGGATGATCGATGAGTATTCGTAAAGAAATATTGAGTCGCGCTTATATCGTATTTTACATATTGGTGCTTGGAAGCCTCATCATCATGGGCCAGGTCATCAAAATTGATACGGTGGACCGGGCATACTGGATAGAACAGGGCGAAGAGTATTCCATCCGTAAACAGACTGTGAAAGCACAGCGTGGCAATATCCTCGCTGATGACGGCAGCCTGCTGGCGACCAGTATTCCTTATTTTGACATTCGGGTGGATTTTGGTTCTGAAGCCATGAAGGATGAATATTTCAATCAGCACGTGGATTCTCTGGCCTACTACCTCAGAAAAGATATCTGGCCCCATAAATCTATCGGTCAGATCAAATCCGAATTGAAAGCGGCCCGGGCTGATCGGGTCCGTTCCTTCCTGATCGAACGGAATGCTGATTTTAATCTGGTCGAAAAAGTGAAACAATATCCTTTGCTCTCTCTGGGTGGGTACAAGGGTGGTTTGGTACTCGAGCGAAAATCCAGCAGACTGAAACCTCACGGTACATTGGCAAGCCGAACCGTGGGCCGCATGGCGGGAGATCGTAACCCTATCGGTCTTGAAATGTATTATGATGATCTGCTGGGGGGTAGGGACGGTATGAGATATGTTCAGCGCATTGCCAGAGACATCGAGATTCCTATCCACGATCTCACGCAAATCGATGCGCGGGAAGGGCACGATCTGCAGACTTCTATCAATGTCAATATGCAGGATATTGCAGAATATTCTCTGCGTCAGGTGCTTACAGAACATGAAGCAGAGTGGGGTACCGCTATCGTCATGGAGGTGCAAACCGGTCAGGTGAAAGCCATCGCCAACCTGGGCCGTACCGAATCGGGAGGGTATTTCGAAAACCTCAACTATGGTGTGGGCCGATTGTATGAACTGGGATCCACCTTCAAGTTGGCCACCATGCTGGCGCTCTTTGAAGACGTCGGATTGGAATTGGATGATCCGATCAGTCTGGGGCGGGGCTACCTGCGGGTAGGATCCGGCACTATCCGGGATTCGGAAGGACACCCCTTTGATACGACGACGGTCGAGAATGCATTTGCCATTTCTTCCAACGTCGCCATGGCCAAACTGGCGATCAAGTATTTCCGCAGCGACGATGGGCCCGACCGATTTTTCAAATATATGAATCAGTTTCGGCTTAAATACAAAACCGGAATTGAGATTCCCGGCGAGCCTGAGCCCGATATTTATTCAAAAGAAGAACGAAAAAATATTCCAGCCAAGAAAGGCACCTGGAGTTCGGTCATGTCCATTCCCTATATGGCACATGGTTACGAACTCCGCATGACACCCCTTCAGATTCTGGCGTTCTACAATGCCGTGGCCAACGATGGATATTATGTGGCCCCACGTCTCGGAGACAAGGAACTTAAGTCGGGATCAGTCATTCGGGATCTATTTCCCAATAAGAAATCCATCCGTATTGCATCGGAATCGTCGATACGTAAGGCGCAGCATATGCTGAAGGAGGTGGTGATCAGTGGAACGGGTAAGAATCTCATCAGTCCGGACTACAGCGTGGCTGGCAAGACCGGAACTACCAGAATCAATTATGCCGATAAACAAGCAACCAGAAAAAAATATATAGCGTCATTTGTTGGATACTTTCCGGCGGATCAACCCAAATACACCTGCATTGTGGTGGTCAATGATCCCAAAAAACACGCCTACTACGGCAGCAAAATAGCTGCACCAGTGTTCAAGGAGATTGTCGATTACTGTTATGCGACAGATCCCAGTCTTATGAAAGTACTCAACGAAAAGCCCATACTTGCCTCTGCACAAATCAATCTGCCCGTATTTGAAGTCGGATACTCCAAGGACTTTGAAAAAGTCTTTGGCTACTTAGGTCTCAAAACAAGGAAATCCGCCGAAAGTGACTGGGCAGTTGTATTGCAGGACTCGACCGATTTTACCCTGGCACCTCGCACTTTCAAGGAGGGGGCCATCCCAAATGTGGTGGGTATGGGCTTAAAAGACGCTTTATATATTCTGGAGAATCTTGGATTGGAAGTAGTGATATCAGGGAATGGGCGGGTACAGGAACAATCCATCGAGGCTGGTACACCTATTAAAAATAAAAAAATTTTCTTGTCGCTGGGATGACAAAACACACCCTTACATCATTGTGCAATGCTTTGAATGTGGATGCAGGCTCTTTTTTTTCCCCGGGGGAAATCAGTGGAGTGGCTACTGATAGCCGGGAAGTGGGTAAAGGTGGGGTTTTCGTTGCGATAAAGGGTGAGAAATCAGATGGGAACGATTTCGTAACCCAGGCGGTCAGGCAGGGCGCTTCTGTCATAATATCCGAAACCCCATCACCGGGATTTCTCAGTGAAGCTCAGGTGGTGTGGATTCAGGTGGACAATGCACGCAAAGCCGCCGCACTTGCAGCGGAATGGTATTTCGGCAATCCGAGCCGACTACTCAAACTTGTAGGTGTTACCGGGACCAATGGGAAATCGAGTAATGTATGGATGCTCTACCAATTGTTTGAAGAACTCGGCTTCCGTGTGGGTATGTTTTCTACTATAGCCAACATGAATCATTTGGTTAAAATGCAGGCCAGACTGACCACCCCCGATCCGGTGGCACTGAGTCGGGATATGGCGGGAATGGTTCATTCCGGTTGCGATTTTGCATTCATGGAAGTGAGTTCCCATTCGCTGGCACAGGATAGGGTAAGTGCATTGGATTTTGATGGGGCAGTTTTCACCAATATCACCCATGACCACCTGGATTATCATGGGACATTCCAAAATTATATTAACACCAAAAAGCTTTTTTTCGACCACTTAAAACCGGGTGCGTTTGCGCTTATCAATGAAGAAGACCGGCACGCGGATTATATGGTCCAGAATACCCGGGCAATGGTTCGAACGTTCGGACTTCGTTCGCTGGCTGATTACACCGGTCAGATCCTCGATATTGGCCTGGATGCGATGACTGTTCGGCTGGATAATCGTGAGATTATCACGAGGATGACCGGACGCTTCAATGCCTACAATCTACTTTCTGTCTATGCAGTAGCTATTGAACTCGGGATGAGCCCGGATGAAGTGTTGCCCATACTGTCGAACCTGGATTCTGTGCCTGGCCGGTTTCAACGGCTGGCAGGTCCTGGCGGTGGACCGTTAGGTGTTGTTGATTATGCACATACACCGGACGCCATCGAACAGTTGACCCGTACGGCTTCTGAAATGGTACGTGATGAGGGCCGACTTCTGATCGCATTGGGATGTGGAGGCAATCGTGACCGGGATAAGCGGCCAGTGATGGCACGCACGGCTGCCCGGAATGCAGATATCGTCATATTGACTTCGGACAATCCACGTGATGAAGATCCGGAGACGATTATTGCGGAGATGTTCGATGAACTGGAACCTCCTCTTAAGGCCAAGGTATTCCGGATTACGGATCGGCGCGAAGCCATTCGGATGGCGGTTTCTATGGCCAATCCGGAGGATGTCATTATCATCGCAGGAAAGGGACATGAACAATTCCAGGAGATCAAAGGCCGGAAGTATCCCTTCGATGATTACGTCGAATTGAAAAATGCGTTGAACCAAAAAATTGAAAAATAATTTATGCTGTATGCGCTGTTTGAATATATTGAAAGTCACTTTGACCTGCCAGGCGCACGCCTGTTTCAGTATATCTCATTCCGTTCGGCACTGGCCATTATCATTTCACTGGTGGTAACGCTGTTTTTTGGAAAAAAAATCATCCGGATACTGGCCCGTAAACAAATTGGGGAATCGGTTCGGGATCTCGGTCTTTCCGGTCAGAAATCAAAGGAAGGAACCCCCACGATGGGTGGAATAATCATCATTCTGGCCATATTGGTTCCCACGATACTGCTTGCTGATCTGAACAATATCTATATCCAACTGATGATATTTACCGTCATCTGGATGGGGGCGATCGGATTTGTAGATGATTATATCAAAGTGTTCCGCAAGAATAAATCAGGGCTTAAGGGAAAATTCAAAGTTATGGGCCAGATTATTCTGGGGCTGGTGATCAGTATTGTGATGATGACCAATCAGGACATCACCGTGCGAATTGACCGGAAGCTGGCCAAAGAATCTCAGCTGGAACAACAAAAAACTCCACCTTCCGGGACCGAAACCACTCCGCATGTGGATGTCCACAATTACCTGACCAATGTACCTTTCCTGAAGGAAAATCAACTCGATTACAGCCAGATCCTGCCCATCAGTGATCACAATCGGACCAACGCAGCACTGATTTTTATCCCGCTGGTGGTTTTTATCATTATCGCAGTGTCCAATGCCAGTAATCTGACTGACGGTCTGGATGGCCTGGCCACAGGTGTGTCAGCCATTATTGGTGCAACGCTTGGTATCTTTTCATACGTTTCCGGAAACACTATTTTTGCCGAATATCTCAATATCTTCTATCTGCCTGCCACGGGAGAACTGGTGGTATTTACCGCATGTTTTGTGGGGGCATGCGTAGGATTCCTCTGGTACAATGCCTACCCGGCAACCATATTTATGGGGGATACGGGTAGCCTGACCCTGGGCGCGATCATAGCGAGTATGTCCATTCTGCTGCGCAAAGAATTGCTGATTCCGATCCTCTGTGGAATATTTCTGGTGGAGGCACTCAGCGTGGTTTTACAGGTCAGTTATTTCAAATATACCAAACGAAAATATGGGGAAGGACGCCGTATTTTCCGGATGTCACCTTTACACCATCATTATCAGAAGCTCGGTTACCATGAATCAAAAATTGTTTCCAGATTTTGGATTATTGGAGTAATGCTTGCAGTAATAGCGATTATCACACTGAAAATTAGATGATTGTATTTAAAAAATAGATCATATTAGATATAAATTGTATTTTTATTTCTCTAATAATGAGAGAAAAACAGATGAAAATAATTTTAGATGTTACATTTTTTTTATATTTGTTCAATCAACAATAAATAGGAGAACCGATGACAGGATTTCTACTAAGGTTTCAAAGAAATAAGAGGGTGAAAAAATCCTTTTAACTGTCACCAGGGCGTGACCATGACCGCGAGGAGTGGGAACGCCCGGTTTCTCATTGAGGTGAGAATAGAATTGGAATAAGAGTGAGTTCGAAAGACATGAAGCGAAAACTACGATGAATATAGTTCCTACCATACTACACAATTTACGGGGCGACCGGACCATCTGGCTCGTGTTTGGCCTGATGTGTCTGGCGTCGATGCTGGCCGTATATTCCTCGGCCGGGATCATGGAATACCGGTTTGAGGGAGCCGGAGCAGGTTATCATCTTATTAAACATTTTTTGGTGATCCTCGCCGGTGCGTTTATCGTTTATGTGATCCATCAGATTCCTTGCAATTTCTTTAGTGCTATTGCACCCTCCTTTCTGTTTCTGACAGTGCTGCTGTTGATTCTCACGATGTTCGCCGGTCAGGAGGTAAACGATGCCCGAAGGTGGCTGTCCATTCCGGTGATTGGACTGACCTTTCAGACCAGTGACCTGGCCAAGGTCGCTATCATATTGTATCTGGCCCGAAATATCTCCTCGCGGCAGGCGCATATCAAGGATTTGAAAACTGCATTTTTACCCCTTCTGTTCCCGATTATAATAATTTGTATTCTGATCGCGCCCTCTGATCTGTCTTCGGCGGTGATTCTTTTTGCAACCTGTCTGGTGATGTTGTTCGTTGGACGGATCAAACTCAAGTATATCGGATTGATTTTTCTGGTCGGTCTGATTTGCCTGGCTTTACTGATATTGATCGGTCAGGTATTTCCGGAATTTACAAGATTTGATACCTGGGTCAGTCGTATCAATGATTTTATATCCGGAGAGGCCAGTCGGGACAATATTCAGGCCAAAATAGCCATCGCACAGGGTGGTTGGTTTGGCCAGGGACCCGGGAATAGTGTCCAGCGAAATTTTATCGCTTACCCCTACGCCGATTTTATTTTTGCCATCATTTGTGAAGAATACGGCGTCATAGGAGCCTTTGGAATATTGTTTTTATACATATTGCTGCTATTTAGATGCACCAAGATCCTGACTCGATCCCGGAAAGCATTTGGAGCGATACTGGCATTCGGACTTTGTCTGAGCATTGTCCTCCAGGCCCTGGCCAATATTGCAGTTTCAGTTCATCTGGTACCAGCGACCGGATTGACTCTGCCGATGATCAGCATGGGTGGTACTTCCTTATTTTTTACATCGATCCATTTCGGCATCATCCTGAGCATAAGTAGACAGGTGGAGAAAGACGGAATTCAGCTAAACGAAGATAAAGATGAAAGTGATGATTAGCGGAGGAGGCACCGGCGGACATATCTATCCGGCATTGGCCATAGCAGATGCACTCAGAGAAATCACTGATCGCACGGAATTCCTTTTTGTGGGTGCCGAAGGTCGGATGGAAATGGAAAAAGTGCCGGCAGCGGGCTATCCCATAGAAGGCCTCCGGATATCCGGGTGGAATCGCCAGAATTGGTGGCGCAATGTCACTTTCCCTTTCAAACTGTTGAGCAGCCTTTGGAAATCCCGGTCTTTGATCCGGCGGTTCAGGCCGGATGTGGTAATAGGCGTGGGAGGTTTTGCAAGCGGTCCCTTACTCGAAATCGCGTCCCGGATGAAAATACCGACCCTCATTCAGGAACAAAATTCATACGCTGGCCTGACCAATAAGATGCTGGCCAGGAAAGTCGATCGGATTTGTGTGGCCTTCGAAGGAATGGAGCAATATTTTCCAAAGGGAAAACTGGTCTTGACGGGGAATCCTGTACGGGAGACCCTGCTGGAGTCGGATTGGACCCGCAACTCTGCCCGGGAAGCACTGGGTATTCCTGCAGATCACCACGTCATTTTGTCGCTGGGGGGAAGCTTGGGTGCGCGGACACTCAATCGGATGTTTGATCAAAATTCGGAGCTGATTGCAGCCCATCCGAACGTCCATTTTATTTGGCAATATGGCGCTTTATATGAGGCGGAATATGGCCATTCTGTAACCGCTGGTCTTCCTAATGTGCACGCCCTTAAATTTATCGATGATATGGCACAGATGTATCTGGCGGCTGATCTGGTAGTAGCCCGCGCAGGTGCATTAACACTTGCGGAATTAGCAGCTTTGGGCAAAGCGGCATTGCTGGTACCGTCGCCTAACGTGGCTGAAGATCATCAGACCAAAAATGCGATGAATCTGGTCAATCAACAGGCAGCATTGATGCTGAAGGATGTCGAGGCTGTGGAGAAAGGCATACCTGAAATGATCCGATTGGTGGATCAAAAAGAAGCACTGACTGAACTGGAAGAAAATATTCGTTCATTTTACCATCCCGGCGCTGCGTTACAGATCGCGAGGGAAGTGATCAAATTGACGAAGAAATCATGATGAATCGGAAACAACATATCAACCGGCTGATAGGTCTGGGCGCTTCAGTGCTGGTTATTATAGGAGCCATCTCGCTGTTTGCATTATTCGGATTTCAGGATCAGCCCTATCTCAAAGACGTCAAATTTAATACCCTGGACATGACATCCCGTGAATCGTTACTGGATTCGATGGAAGTCCGGCTACCCTTTGAAAAACTGTACCCGGGGGATGTGAAAAATCTGAAGATCGATTCTATTTCCCTGGAAGCTATTGAGGCGGAGTACGACGCCAATCCATTTGTCAGGGAGTGCCGGACTTTTATCGACAAACACCAGGTTCTCCAGATAGAATTGGTGGAAAGGATTCCCCTGCTTCGGATTCGGAGCCAGAACGGCGGTGATTATTATATCGACCGTTTGGGGACGGGCATGCCGGTATCCGATCATTTTACACCCCGTATCTTGCTAGCAACGGGCCATATTCCGATCTTGCCCTTGAACCAAAGCGTCGATTCCAGCCAGATCCATTCAGAGCTTTTCACCGTGGCCCGTGCGATCAACCAGGATGAATTCATGACCGGACTGGTCAGCGAAATCCAGGTGGATGAATCGGGGCAGATCCTTTTGCACCCCCTGGTTGGGGATTTTGTCATAAGGCTTAACAACAGCAAGGATATCGAGAATAAATTCGAAAACCTGAAAATATTTATGCGCGATGGTCTGAGCAGGCTGGGCTGGGACAAGTACAGCGAGTTGGTCATCGGCTATAAGAATCAAATTATTGGAAAGAAAATCGTTAATCCGTGAAATACACATCTATGAAATCAAGAAACTACAGTCCTGAGGATGTCGTTGTCGCCGTTGACATCGGCACTACCAAAGTCTGTGTGGTGGCCGGCATCCAGAACGAACACGGGAAACTGGAGATATTGGGCCTGGGCCGGGTACCCTGTGATGGGGTCATCCGTGGCGTGGTGTCCAATATCGAAAAAACCGTCAATTCGATCCGGGAAGCCGTGACTATTGTGGAAAAACAGATCAAGGCCAAAATCAGGATCGTCCACGTGGGCATCGCGGGCCAGCATATCAAGAGTCTGCACCACCACGGAATCCTCACCCGGGACAATGCACACGACGAGATCAGCCAGGAAGACATCGACAAGCTGATCAATGATATGTACAAACTGGTCCTGCCTCCGGGAGACAAGATCCTGCATGTTATCCCCCAGGAATACACCGTGGACAATGAACGCGGGATCACGGAACCGATTGGTATGTCCGGGATCCGTCTGGAAGGCAATTTCCACATCATCACCGGTCAGATTGCAGCTTCCAACAATATCCTGCGCTGCATCAAAAAGGCAGATCTCGAAGTAGCCGGAATCACGCTCGAGCCCATTGCATCGTCCATGGCCGTGCTCAACCGGGAGGAAAAGGAAGCCGGCATCGTACTTGTCGACATTGGCGGTGGCACCACGGATCTGACGATTTTTTACGAAGGTGTGGTTCGGCATACTGCGGTCATACCTTTTGGAGGAAATGTGGTGACCCGGGATATCAAGGAGGGTTGCACGATCATGCACAATCAGGCTGAAAAGCTCAAAGTCAAATTCGGTTCGGCACTGGCAGAAGAAGTACTCGAGAATAAAATTATCACGATTCCGGGATTGAAAGGTCGTCTGCCCAAGGAAATTTCGGAGAAAAATCTGGCGTTGATCATCCAGGCGCGGATGGAGGAGATCCTGGAGTATGTGATGTATGAAATCGGTCGGTCTGGATACCGGGATCGCCTCATCGGTGGTATCGTACTAACTGGTGGCGGCTCCCGGTTGAAAAATATTGAAGATCTTGTTGAATACCATACAGGCATCCCGACAAAAGTCAGTTATCCTATCGAGCATCTGGCACATGGATATGTCAAGGATCTAAGCAGTCCGGTGTATTCCACTTCGATCGGTTTGCTGATCAATGGTATTGAAACCCGTTCCTATGAATGTGCAATAGAGAAAGAGGAGGAAAAGGAAGAGGTGGTAGCGGCACATGAACCGGACGATACCCGGAATCATGATTCCTCAGGTCATCGGGGATCCCGTTCTCACGGAAATGATGATTCCACCAACCAGGGATCAGGTGCAAAAGTGGAAAACGATTTCAAAACGGAGGAAGACAAGGACAACCGGTCATTTTGGGACCGGATGTTCAACCGAACCCGGGATTGGTTCGAAGCAAGTCCGGACTCAGACCTGAATTAAGTATTTTTCAAAACAATAAAATTACGTAACTTATAAAAGATAAAATTATGGAATTTGATATACCATCCAGAGAGAAATCAATTATCAAAGTCGTCGGTGTAGGTGGCGGCGGATGCAACGCAGTTACCCACATGTTTCGCCAGGGAATCGTAGGTGTAGATTTTGCCTTGTGCAATACGGATCACCAATCTATGGACCTGAGCCCGGTCCCCATCAAAATCCAGCTCGGCCCCAACCTGACTGAAGGCCGGGGTGCCGGATCCAAACCCGAGGTGGGTAAGAAGGCCTGCCTGGAATCCATCGATGAAATCAAATCCTTCCTGGAAGACGGGACCAAAATGGTGTTTGTCACTGCTGGAATGGGAGGAGGTACCGGGACCGGTGCTGCTCCGATTATCGCCAAAACCGCCCGGGATCACGGTATCCTGACTGTAGGAATAGTTACACTGCCATTTAGCTTCGAAGGAAAATCCAGAATCCTTCATGCTGAGGAGGGGATATCCGAATTGACCGAAAACGTGGATGCGTTGATTATCGTATCCAACAATAAGTTACGTGAAATTTTCGGTAACCTGCGCGTCTCCGATGCTTTCAGCCATGCGGATAACATATTGACTACGGCAGCTAAGGGAATTGCAGAGATCATCACCGTGCCCGGGTATGTGAATGTGGATTTTGAAGACGTCAATACCGTAATGCGTGAGAGTGGGGTAGCTATTATGGGCATTGCCACCGGAGAAGGTGAGGACCGGGCCAAGCTGGCTGTGCGGGAAGCACTGGATTGTCCGCTGCTGGAGGAAAACGATATCCGGGGCGCAAAGGACATTCTGCTCAACATAGCCTCGGGTACCAAAGAGATCACTATGGATGAAATATTTGAAATCACGGAATATGTTCAGGAAGAAGCGGGTAACGACACCAATCTTATCTGGGGGAACTGCTACGATGAGTCGCTTGGAGAGCAGATCTGTGTGACGGTGATCGCGACCGGATTTAATCGGAAAAATGCGCAGCCTGTGGAAGATAAGCCAGTTGAAAATGTTGTCCGTAATCCGGAAAAACCACAGATGGGTGCGGCTGTTCCCGCTGGAGAAATTGATTTTGAACTTACCAATCAGGAAAAGGCTACGACTGTCATTTTTGAGGGCAAGAAGGAGGCTCCTTCCATAGAGGAAATAGCTCGAACGTATAATCCCGTGAATGAGCCATTCGTAGAGGAAAGCACCTCGCGTAAAAAGGTGAATCCGATCGGTTCGCATGAATTCCACCCGGAGCGGCTCGACGAGAAGAAAATGTATGCCCATAAGAATATTGTGGAGTTGGAAAACGTGCCTGCTTATAAGCGTCGGAGAGTCCACCTGGATGATCCAGTCGATTCTGCTTATGACGAGGGCCCTACCTGGACCTATAGCCATGAGGATGATGAGCCTGAGATCCGACGCAACAGCCCTTACCTACATGATAACGTAGATTAATTCCAGAGGGGGAGGTTTCCTCCTTCCTTTCATATCATAGAACGGGTCACCGGTATGCAGCGGTGACCCTTTTTTATTTTTGGAAAAATATTTTTCTTCGGTATGTATGATGAATGTTCGGGATTGTTTGTCCAGAGACTTTTACCTCAGCATTCATGTCATTTAATCTCAAAATAACTGAGTACCGGAAAGTGATCGGAATTAAAATGGCCGTCGATCCAGTGGCTCAGGATGGCTGTTTTCTTCACGTGGATTTTATCGTTTACGAAGATATAATCGATGCGGCTCCGGTCACTTGCATTGATATCGAAGCTAGTGAAGCTCATTGTCGGTCCGAATGCGGGATATTGGGCGTGGGTGTAGGTGTCCTGAAAGACTGCGGACATTTTTTGGATGGCTTCCGATTCAGGTGGTAAATTGAAATCACCCGAGATGGCTACCGCTTCGTTGAGATCGGCCAGTTCATGCACCTTCCGGATAATGAGATCGACGCTGTTCACGCGGGCCACATCTCCACGGTGATCAAAATGCGTATTGAAATACCAGATTTTGTCTTTTTTTCGCTTTTTGTATTGAAAATGTCCATAGGTGCAAATTCGGGGCAGGGCAGCATCCCAGCCTTTGGAAACCTCATTGGGAGTGTCGGATAACCAGAAGGTACCCTGATCGAGCAATTTCACCCGGTTCGTATGATAGAAAATGCCACTGTATTCGCCTTTGGTCATTCCATCGTCCCGGCCTACTCCGATATAGTCATAATCCGTCAGGACGCTGTCGAGGTAATCCATCTGGAATAACAATGCTTCCTGTACGCCAAAAAAATCGGGTTCGTAAAACTGAATCTCCTGAGCCAACCGTTCTTTACGGTAATTCCAGGAGTCATCCCCGTCGTTGGCAGAACCGTACCGGATATTGTATGTCATGATGCTGCGCTCCTGGGCGGATACCGGGGCATTGATCAGGATGGTAAACAGTAAGAAAGAAAGAAAAACGAGATGAAGTGGATTGCGTTTCATTTCCGGTAAATGGTTTTATGATGTGTTTTTAAACCACCAATTTACTCCATTTCTCAGAACAAATCAAGTCGAATTGTTTTCTGCCGCCAAACAATTTATCATATTTGTTCTGAGACCGGGGCGGTGATCAGATATACACAAAAATTCTACTTCTTAAAATCTTTTCTGGATGTGGCGTCAAAATGCGTTTGATAAAATAAAAAATCAGGCTGGTTACTTCGATGTGCTGGTGATTGGTGGGGGTGCGACCGGGCTTGGGATTGCTGTGGATGCGGCCAGTCGCGGTTACTCCACCCTGTTGCTGGAACGCGACGATTTTGCGAAAGGTACTTCGAGTCGGAGCACCAAACTGGCGCACGGGGGTGTGCGATATCTGGCGCAGGGGAATGTCAGGCTGGTAATGGAAGCCCTTCACGAACGGGGCTTAATGCGACGAAATGCTCCGGCTCTGGTGCGTGATCTGCCTTTCATCGTTCCGGCATATCAGTGGTGGGAAATCCCGTTTTATTTTATCGGATTAAAGTTATATGATCTGCTTTCCGGAAAACTGAGCCTGGGCCGGTCTGAATTTTTATCCGTTTCTTCTGTGTTGAAATTCTTACCCGGAATCCGGAAAAAGGGTCTGAAAGGGGGGATCGTTTATTACGATGGGCAGTTCGATGACAGCCGGATGGCCGTGTCTCTGGCTCGCACTGCCGAGGACCATGGGGGTATCGTGTTGAACTACGCGGAGATCCTGGAGCTCAAGAAAGAGCATTCCGGGGAAGTATTTCGTGTGACCTTCCGCGATCGGATCCGGAATACGGATTATGAAGTCACCGCCCGGAATGTATTCAATGCCACCGGAGTGTTTGTAGATGAAATTTACGCAAACCGGGAGGACATTGTGAAACCGCTGATCGCGCCCAGCAGGGGATCTCACATCGTAGTGGACGGTCGATTCCTAAGCAGCCTTCATGGCCTGATGATTCCGCGGACTTCCGACGGTCGTATTCTGTTTGTCATACCCTGGTACGGGCAGGCTTTGATCGGGACGACTGATACGCCCGTACAACAGACAAATCGGGAACCAGTACCCTCAGAAACTGAAATTGAATTCATCCTTGAAACGGCGGCGGCTTATATGTCACCAGCGCCAGGAAAGAACGATATCCGATCTGTATTTGCCGGATTACGGCCTTTAGCTGCACCCGGGGAGGCCAATCAGAAGACGAAAGAAATTTCACGTGGTCATCGTATCGTGGTTTCACCCGATCAGATGATTACCATTATAGGGGGCAAATGGACGACGTATCGGAGGATGGCCCAGGATGCAGTAGATCGCTGCATCGAGTTGGGCAGGTTACCTGCGGCAGATTGTCAGACCGGGAACCTCCCGGTTTTTATTTCGGAAATCGATCAGAAATATGGTCTTGGGAATAAGGAGAAAGGTAAAGTTGAAGAAAAGCAGGCCACTGCAACTACCGATTCCGCATCCCCCAAAAGCGAAGAACCAAATACTCAACACCTGAGCCCGAAAGACAATAATTCCTTCGCAATAGGCAAAGACAAGATGGAATCGGAAACTCGTGCCGGCCGTCCTTTGATCGATGGATATCCCTGGACGGAGGACGATGTGAAATATGTGATCCGGGAGGAATACGCGATGACCATCGAGGATGTCCTGAGTCGTCGGCTCCGTCTGCTCGTATTGGATGCAGGCGCGGCGATTCGGATTGCACCGGCTGTGGCGGATATATTACACCTGGAACTGGATCCGGGAGAATACGATCGCGAAAGGGATCTGACAGCCTTTTTAAGCCTGGCAAAAAATTATCACTGGAACGGACCCGATCGATAATTTTTTTCTTACTTTAATTGCCAGGTTATTTCGGTAACAATGCAAAAACCGGATTGAATGTAATTTTGAATCATCAATTTTTTTAAAGAATACAAACCGATAAATTCGACTTATGGCGGAAAAATACATACTGGCCCTGGATCAGGGAACGACTTCATCCCGGGCCATCATATTTGACCGGGCTGGACAAATCATTTCCGTGGCCCAAAAACCATTTCAACAACATTTTCCCAAAGCCGGGTGGGTCGAGCACGATGCCCGGGAAATCTGGTCCACGCAATCTGGCGTGGCGGCGGAAGTCCTGGCTCAGACAGATCTGACTGGTGCGGATATCGATGCCATAGGTATTACCAATCAACGTGAAACCACCATTGTTTGGGATGTCCACACCCATCAACCGATTCACCGGGCTATTGTTTGGCAGGATCGCCGTACTTCGCAGTACTGTGAGACACTTAAGGCTGCAGGGCATGCGGAAATGATCCGGGAAAAGACGGGATTGATTATCGATGCTTATTTTTCAGCTACCAAATTAAAATGGATCCTGGATCACGTACAGGGTGCGCGGGCACTGGCAGCGGAAGGAAGGTTGCGGTTTGGAACGGTGGATTCCTGGCTGATCTATAAATTCACCCAGGGCAGAACGCATGTCACCGACATCACCAATGCATCCAGGACGATGCTGTACAATATACACGAACAACAGTGGGATAAGGAACTGCTCCATTTTTTTGATATACCGGAATCCATGATGCCGGAGGTGAGGTCCAATAGTGAGGTTTTTGCGGAAACGGACACCTCTGTATTCACCCATAAGATTCCGATCACGGGAGTGGCCGGGGATCAGCAATCGGCACTTTTTGGTCAGATGTGTCTGGAGACAGGGATGGCCAAAACGACCTATGGTACGGGTTGTTTTCTGGTGATGAATACCGGTAAGGTAGCCGTAAAGTCAAAGAATAATCTGCTGACCACGGTGGGATGGAAACTGGGTAATGAGGTAACCTATGCACTGGAGGGTAGTGTGTTCATTGGAGGAGCGGCCATTCAGTGGTTGCGGGACGGACTTGGGTTGCTGGAAGATGCGGCTGATTCAGAAGCAATGGCAATGGCGGTAGAAGATAATGATGGTGTATATTTTGTGCCTGCTCTTTCAGGGTTGGGAGCGCCCTATTGGGACCAGTTTGCCCGGGGAACCATTGTCGGACTGACCCGTGGTACCTCCAGAGAACATTTGGTCCGTGCGGCGTTGGAAGGAATTGCTTATCAGGTAGCGGATGTGTTGAAAGCGATGGAGCAAGATATGGGAAATGAATCCCGCGAGATGCGGGTGGATGGCGGTGCGGTCATGAATAATTTCCTGATGCAATTTCAGGCGGATATTATTCGAAGTAAGGTGATCCGACCGGAGATTATGGAGACCACAGCGCTGGGTGCAGCCTATCTGGCCGGGTTGGCGACGGGGTACTGGAAAAGTATGGAGGAAATTCAGAATCAGTGGCAGGTCAACTGGGAGTTTGAGCCCGAAATGGACGCGGAGAAGGCCAGGAGCCTGATGGCGCGTTGGCATGATGCGGTAGGACGTTCCAGGGGGTGGGACCAGGAGTAAATTTAATCACAAATCGCAATAATTATTATGACACCTGAAATCGCCGAATTTGTAGGAACATTCCTATTGATTTTATTGGGCAACGGAGTAGTGGCCAATGTGGTATTACGGGACACGAAAGGGTCCGACTCGGGCTGGATCGTAATTACTACAGGATGGGCACTGGCTGTATTTATAGGAGTGGTGGTGGCCGGACCGTATAGCGGAGCCCACATCAACCCTGCTGTATCGGTAGGCTTGGCTGTTGCCGGAAAATTTGCCTGGGCACAGGTGCCCGGATACATACTGGCACAAATGCTGGGTGCCGGACTGGGGGCGGCATTGGTCTGGGTATTCTATCGGATGCATTACCGGGTCAGTACGGATCCCATTTCCATACGGGCTACATTTTGTACCCACCCTGCAATTCGGAATTACGGTAATAATTTTATTTCAGAGCTAGTGGGGACCTTCGTATTGATTTTCGTGGTGCTTTATATTACCGGTGCTAATTTGGAAGATCCCGCTCAGACCCAAATCGGTTTGGGATCTATCGGGGCGATACCAGTCGCCTTTCTGGTCTGGGCAATTGGATTGAGCCTTGGCGGCACTACGGGATATGCCATCAATCCGGCCCGGGATTTATCGCCACGGATTGTGTACAGTCTCTTATTTCGGAAGCCTGGTCATTCAGCCGGCTGGAACTATGCATGGGTACCGGTATTGGGTCCATTGGCGGGTGCTGCTTTAGCTGGAATATTCTATTTACTATTGGAAGCAATCGGATAGACCAGAAACAAGAAACCCCGGCGGGATAGCCAGGGTCTGAAAGAGCGAAAGACGGGATTCGAACCCGCGACCCCGACCTTGGCAAGGTCGTGCTCTACCAGCTGAGCTACTTTCGCTTGAAAAGCCTTTTGAAGGCGGTTGCAAATATAAGACTTATTTGTTAATCTCAAATATCAACCCAGAAAATTTATCGATTAATTGAAGGCCAGATATTGGTAAATAATCGGGAAGGTGTTAGTTTTGTGGCGTTTTGAAAACGGGTGGTAGATTTTCAGTGAAAAATGTTACTGGATCATACCGTGAAATCTTATAGTTCAAACAGTTCGCCCGGATGGTGGAATTGGTAGACACGCAGGACTTAAAATCCTGTGACCATTGCGGTCGTGCGGGTTCAAGTCCCGCTCCGGGCACAAAAACAGAGCGAGAATCAGAGCGAGAGCGTGGATTGTCTGCTCTGTTTTTTCCTGGCTCCCATTCTCATTCCCACTCCCTTTTTATCAAACTTTCGCGAAAAAGAGTGAGGGGGCGTACGAGTGAGTACGAGAACCGGGGTTGGTATCCACAGCAACACTCTTTTGGATAGGAAAAATCTTAGAAGCAGCATACTGGTGCTCAGCAGATTCTCGGCTAGATCTGTCGTGTTGCGATTGCGATGGTCGGGAAATGTTCAATTGATAAGCCAAAACACAATTGCTTTTAAAGTCTGTTCATCCAACCGGATGTGGTTTTTTTGTAAAAACTAAAGTCCTGAAAGCATAATCTTCGTATATTACAAATAGAAAGTTGGTATATCATCACTAAAATTAAAGTACAAATATGGATATTACAACCACACCAAGCATCGAAGGAAAACGGATCACCAGATACTGTGGGGTCATTACAGGAGAGGCCATCCTCGGCGCAAATTTATTTAAGGATATCTTTGCAGGGCTTCGTGATCTGGTCGGAGGAAGATCAACAGAGTATGAGAAGGAACTACGCAAGGCGAGGAATATTGCTTTGGAGGAACTTCAACAATACGCATCAGAACTTGGTGCAAACGCAGTTGTAGGAGTGGATCTGGATTATGAAATTCTGGGAGAGGGGAACGGCATGTTGATGGTTTCAGCAAGTGGCACCGCAGTGGTGGTGGAGTAGGCGTACTTTTTTACCAATCTTTTACCGCAGTTTATTTGTCTGACCGCTTTGGTGGGCCGATGGCTTTCATTGGGCACGGGATCACGTATTATAGTTATCTATCGTTGGTGGATTAAAAACAGTCGTTCGTCGAACCACTCTTCAATTGAATTGTTGTATTAAGCGGCTCATCTTATAAAATTTGTCGTTGGTCTAATTAATATATTCAGAGGTAGGGGCTTTTGTACATTTGTATTAGATAAAAAAGGAAGATCCATCATCCACATAAGATTTAAAACTTAACTACAATGAAAACATTTATTCTTGGTCTGTTCCTGACGTTCATTACTTCTATTGCCTTTGCTCAGTTTCCTGGTGCCGGAGGCAATGCCGGAAGCAGTATCGTAGGAAAAATCACAGGAAAAGTTATCGACAGTTCTACGCAGGAAGCGGTGGAATTCGCCACCATTGCGTTGCGTAGAAGTGGATTCGACAAAGATATCGATGGTACGATTTCAGATGAGACCGGTGCCTTTATTATCCCCAATGTCAAGCCTGGAACATATGACCTCAACATTTCATTTATCGGTTACACCCCCACCAAAATTACCGGGATCGAGCTGACGCTGAAATCTCCGGATGCTGATGTGGGCATCGTTCAACTCCAAACCGATCAGGTTCTCCTTGAAACGGTCAAGGTGGAAGGACAGAAGGCCCTCATCGAAAATAAAGTCGATCGACTGGTATATAATGCCGAGAATGATGTTTCAGTGAAAGGTGGCGATGCCGCTGATGTGTTGCGGAAAGTCCCTATGCTTAATGTGGACATGAATGGGAACGTATCCCTTCGAGGTTCTCAAAATCTGAAAATTCTGATCAATGGAAAACCTTCCGGTATTTTCTCTGGCTCCATAGCTGATGCATTGAAAATGATCCCGGCGGATGAGATTTCCAAAGTGGAAGTTATTACCACCCCTAGCGCCAAATATGATGGTGAAGGTTCAGGGGGTATTATCAATATCATTACCAAGGAAAGTAAAGTCCAAGGGATGAGCGGAAATGTAAATGCTGCCCTGGGTACCCGGCAGAATAGAGCCGCATTCAATATCTCCGGGGTCAAACAGCGTTTTGGTATTAACGGAGGTGGGGGTGCCTTTTTCAGCTGGCCCCAGGAAGGGACGAGTTCGTTTCTGAGAATGGATGAGACTCCGGCAGGAACCCGGATTTTGCAGCAGGATGGTATAAATAATACTTCTCGTATCGGATTTCGAGGCAAACTTGGTGCTTTTTATGACTTTAATGCATTCAATTCAATTAATTCCACGATTTCATTGCGGGGCTTTAGCTTCGATGCCGATGGTGAATTGACATCGAAATTTGTCAATCCCATCGATAATCTGACCGAAAATTACAATCGTTTCAACGACGGGAATACCTTGCGTTCCGGTTTTGATTGGACCACGGATTATACCAAAAAGTTTGATACAGATGGACATGAACTGGTATTTGCCTTCCAGTTCAATGGAGATTTGAGCCGGGATGACAAAGTGATCGAACGATTGGGTGAAGATGTAGCCCTCAATTATAAGGAGAAGAATAAGAACGATGGCAATAATTTCGAATCTACTTTTCAGCTGGATTATACCAAGCCCTTCAGTGAGGCGATCAAGCTGGAGACGGGAGTGAAGGGCGTCCTGCGGGACATTGACAGTAAGTATGATTTCCTGGTGTTTAATTCAGACGAAGGTCAATATGACCAGGATCCGGAACGTACGGACGAATTTCTGTACAATCAAAACGTGTATGCCGGATATGTGTCCATGAATCTCAATTTTTGGAAAACGTGGTCTGCTGTGGTTGGCGCTCGGTATGAAGGAACTGGTATCGATGGAAAGTTTATTGATGGTTCCGGCGCATTTGATCAGTCCTATGGCAACTTTTTGCCTACCATTATTTTGTCCAAGAAAATTAAATTTAATACGATCCGCGCATCCTATACCGAAAGGATTCAACGTCCCAGCCTATTCTATATTAATCCTTACCGTAATCAGGAGGATCGTAAAATCGTGACTGAAGGGAATCCGTACCTGTCGCCCGAATTGACGAGCCAGTATGAACTTGGTTATTCCACCTTTATCAAAGGAACGGTGATCAATCTGAGTACATATTACAAACGAACCCGGGATATTATTTCCAGTTTCCTGCGTGTCAATGACGAAGGGGTGTCTGTAAATACCTTTGAAAATGTTGGGAAAACCGATGTTTACGGGGCCAATATATTCACCTCATTTACCATTGCGAATAACCTGACGCTTCGGGGTAATCTTGATATCAATCAGTACCATGTAGTGGAAGCCGGAGAAGAATTTGACGTGGATGATGCTTATAGTAACTGGATCACGCGAATGTTTGTCAGTGCTACTTACAATTTTGGAAAAGGCTGGAAAGCAGAAGGATTTATGTTCGGAAATTCTGAACAATGGTCCATTCAGGGCCGATTGCCTTCATTCTCCATGATGAGTTTTGGAATTCAGAAAGAGATCTTCGGTGAAAGAGGTACAATTGGACTTACCGTGATCGATCCATTCAACAAGAATAAGTCTTTCGTTTCAGAACTGGAAAGCAATAATTTTTCCCAGGTTTCCAATTTTACCATACCGTTTCAATCCTTCGGGGTAAGTTTTAGCTACCGATTTGGAAACCTCGACTTCAAACAGCAAAATCGTCAAAGCGTGATTGAAAATGATGACCTCAAGAGTGGGGGTAATCAACAGGGTGGTGGTGATCAGGGACAGACGTTCTGATCCGGATTAAAGAATCTCTCTTACATAGCCCCGGGATTGGTTACGACTCATTCCGGGGATTTTTATTTCAGGCCTTTGGTTCTGCGGAGTTGGATGGTGTGATGTAGTCCGATGGTCTTTCCCGTGGATAATACTCCGACATAGAACGCCTGGGGTTATTCACGTTCCACATTTTCCAGGTAGGGCCTGGATGGAAGTTGTTGTCCTTCATAAAAAAATCTTTTTATAACACAAATTCCTGGAAATGACCTTGTAGATG
>CBFGVZ010000033.1:0-22738 GCA_965652315.1 uncultured Saprospiraceae bacterium
GGGTGGGATTGGTATTGTATGCCATCCGGAATGGAATTTTTGAGGTGTAAGTGTGCCGAAGATCATTGGGACTCGTCCGATCGGCTGAATACAAAGGTTCCTGCTGAGCTGTTCAACGTCAATAAGTCATCCGCTCCGATCGTCCACGTGATGTCCTGCTTGGTGAGCAGATCCATGTATTGTCTTTCGATGCTCATATCCGGACAGGCTATTTTAGTGGCCCCGGCCTCGTTGAACCGGATCATGGTGTCAGTCACTGAATCTATAGACCCAAAATACCGGTTGCATCCGGCACTTCCGGATATCTTCCCATCGGGGAGATAGATCGATAGGGTTGGCATGGAAGCTGGCTTCTGCCCATCTATTGTATTCAGTGTCCAGTTCCCATTCAGTCGGTACTGACCTATAAATCCTCCACATCCATTCAATTTCTGCCTGTCCATATCTGTCGTTTGTACTTCCACATATAGCGTGGTCGGAAAGTAAATGCCCGACATGTTATCCTGGCATCGACTATGGGTAATGCGCACCGTAAGATCCTGGCTATCCGATTTCCCGGTGTATATGATGGAATTTCCATCTTTCGAAAGCATAGTACTGGTTATGGGTGTTTCAAACTCACGTTCCTTATCCATCAACCCTTTGAAATGCAGCGTGTTTTTCTTTACCTGCACCATCCAGAAAGGTTCGTTGCCCGTTCCTTTATATAACGGCTGGTTCAAATTCGTTTTCATTTGCTCGGGCATTTCTGACTTGGTTGAGTCGCCTTTATAAAGGATGTAAAGGGAAGCCAGATTGGTATTTATTCTATTCCCTTCTCCATCCAGTGCGATCAGATTGTCGCCTTCAAATTCGAATTGGCTGGTCACTGAGCCATCACTGAAAAGATAAAGCTTGTCGTCCTCATAAACATATTCTCCCTCTGATTCGAAGATGGCGTCACGATCATAATAATCCATGGAAAGGTTATATTGGCCATCAGATTTGAGCTCCAATATGTAGCTGATACCGGGACAATCGGCACAGGGCAGAAAACCATAATAGGTGTCTATCAAATCTTCTGGCAACCGGTTGGCTGGAGAGCAAGCCCATAGAATAAAAGTAGCCAATGTGGAAATAAACAAATATGATTGAAGCTTCATGTAGATTTCTTTACATTTAAGACGAAATAATCTATTCATTTGTTTCAACGAAGCCCGATAATGATGATTCCTGACATTAGCCGACCCGAAACGTGAGGAACATAGTGTTTTTCTTTATCCTTTTTGAATACAGAAATGGTTTATTATGGATTGATACGCCGGATCGAAATTAGATTATCCTATTTCAGTTTGAAGGAACCAGATCAAAAATAGAGTTCATTTTTTCAATGATCGCCTTTAGGCGCTCCCGATCACCACCTGGCACCTCAGCTGAAGCCCATCCTTCATATCCTATTTTATCCAGCGCATTGATTACGGCAGGCCAGTTACAGTCACCTTCCATCAATTCTACATTGAAGCCCTTCCATACCCCTTCGTCTCGCTGTAATTGCCGGCTATATTCTTTGACATCCAGTTTCATGATCCGGTCGCCCAGCACTTCAATCCAGTGTTCCGGCCAGCCATATCGCACGATGTTCCCAATATCAAAATACCAGCCGATCAATTCATGATCAAAGTAATCTACATAATCTGCTGCTTCGATGGGACTCAGGATAAAATTATTCCACACATTTTCAAAGGCGATCTTTATACCTGTTCTTTCAGCCACGGGGATCATTTTTTTGATTTCATTACGGGATCGTTTCCAGGCATCTCCATAACTGATTTCTTCATTGACCACCCCTGGTACGAGTAATACAGTCGTGCCCCCATAGGCCTTGCAATCTTCCAGTGCAGTCGTCATCGAATCGACGCACGTTTTCCGCACTTCAGGGTCAGGGTGTGACAACGGAAATTTCCAATGCATGGAATTGACCACTCCGGGAATTTCGAGTCCCGTCTTTTCTTTGGCTTCCAGGATTTCGGCGGTATCCAGATCGTTCGGGGAATCCAGTTCGACCCCGTCATAATTAAGATCTTTAAGCAATTGAAATTTTTCCAATACGGAGCCTTCGGTGCGGATCATACCGTATTTGAGACTTTTTTTGATTTTGAGCGGTTTCTTAGATGTTGTTCCAGATACTACATAATCTTTCATATGAGGAGCAGCCTGAATGCCAATGGTGGGTAAGGCCATGGCCGTAACTCCTACCTGTGTTATGAATTGACGTCTTTTCATGGTACGGTTTTTTTTGATCCAAATGATTCTGCCTTTTTGGAAAATCTGCGGCAGGGGTTAAAGATAGAAGAAATCAAATGATTTGCCGGAGGGATTTGCCGGAATAAGATCACATTATGTACAATCAAAGAAATCTGATAGGGGAAAATTCCCCCCGGATATGGGGAAATATCCTTTAAGTACCACCTTCGAACTGACTTATATTTGTATAGTGACCAGGAACAATTGGACTCTTCAAAAATTCCAGGTTGAGTCAGACGTCCGATAATCGGAGGCCCGGTGTGCAATGGCTGGAAAAATCCTGAAGAGTGAACCCTTGAACATTTGTTGTGAAACCGGCCACTGTGATAAGTGAATTTGAGTGGAGGATTATGTTTAGTAATCTATCTATCTCATGCTTCTGGAATGTGTATCCCATCTACCTACACAACCTGTGCTTTTCTTATTCCCTTTTCTCCATTTCAAATTCACTTTTTTCTACAGCCTGCCCCGGAGTAAGCATGGTATTTGCATTATGCATTATGAGTGGCACTGTCTGGTGTAGTCGAAGACCAAAGATGAAGAAGCCAATTATTAATGGAGGAAACGAAGGCTCCTCCAACTAAAGTCGGGTCTCCTTGCTGAGGATGGGGCCGCCAGGGATGGGGAGCCTTTTTTAGGGTGGGTAATCTTTGACTTTGTGAGCTATTTCAAGGAGTTCGCAATTTTTTTTGGACGATGCTATTGGTATTAAATATAATACTTCTTTTTCAGACTGCAGTGGTGAATATATCGGATTACTCGGTTGCCTCACGCGAATACTGGCCATTCACTAACCTTAGTATTCCTAAAGGATTCTCCTTTTTCAAGGCGTCGGGCAGATATCGATTGGGGATGTCCTGGTAGCAAACTGGCCGCAGGAATCTGAAAATGCTGGCAGTACCCACACTGGTTGTAGCACTATCAGTAGTGGCTGGGAAAGGCCCCCCGTGAACCATGGCATGGCAGACTTCTACGCCCGTAGGATAAGCATTGAATATGATCCGCCCAACCTTTTCCTGCAGGATGGGTAAAAGCTGGTCCAGAAGCGCATCGTCGGAATCTTCAGCATGGATCGTAGCAGTAAGATGGCCTTCCAGGGAATGCGCGAATTCCAATATTTCCTCATCGGTGCCTGCATTGAGCATAATACTGGATGGTCCAAAAACCTCCTCAGTCAATTGCGGATCATTTCGAACCGCTGACCATGAAGCACGGAACAATGTCGGCCGTCCGGCACCCGGAAGATCTTCATCCGGACCTTGCGCGAGAATCGTGTAGTGGCCTGCATTTGCCAGACGCCGGGTACCCGTTTTGTAGGCCTGGTGAATTCCCGGAGTCAGCATGACCTGACTTGGCAGACTTGTAAATGCTGTCGTAATCTGTTTTATAAATGAATCTGTTTCATCAGTATCCCGGATCATAAACACACCAGGATTGGTGCAAAATTGACCCGCACCCAGGTTGACCGATCCCGACAGACCGGAAGCAATTTCTTTTCCCCGTTTTTTAAGCGCGCCCGGAAGGATAAATACAGGATTGGTACTACCCATTTCTGCAAATACAGGAATGGGATGGGGCCGGGTCTGCGCCAGGTCATACAGGGCCTTTCCTCCCCGGAATGATCCGGTAAAACCCACAGCCCGAACCAACGGGTGCGTGACCAGATACTGGCCTGATTCATTGGAATTGCCCTGGATCAAAGAAAAGACACCTTCTGGCATATCGGTTTTTCGGGCAGCTACCTGAATCGCTTTTCCTACCAGTTCTGAAGTGGCGGGATGAGCCGGATGGGCTTTGACGATCACCGGACATCCTGCCGCCAGTGCGGAAGCTGTATCTCCCCCTGCTACTGAAAAGGCCAGCGGAAAATTACTGGCCCCAAAGACCACAACGGGACCCAGTGGTTGATTCATGCGCCGGATATCAGCTCTTGGCAAGGGCTGTCGGTCCGGAAGGGCAGTATCAATTGTGGCGTTTAAATAAGAACCTTCCTCGATCCAATCCGCGAACATGCGCAGCTGACCGATGGTCCGCCCTCTTTCTCCGTTCAGACGTCCGGCCGGGAGTCCTGTCTCCGCACCAGCGGTTATGGTTAACAGTTCGCCTCTTTGGTCGATTTCATCGGCAATGGTTCGCAAAAAATGGGCTCGAACCTGGGCTGAGGTTTGTTTGTATAACCGGAATGCCTGGTCGGCCAGTTCGATAGCCTGATCCATCTGTGTCTCCGAAGCATTGAAAAAAGTATATTCTGCTATAGGTTTTCCGGTAGCTGGATTCACCGCCTGAAAACCATGGTTTTGATTAGAGTCGTCTGTTTTATATCCTATGATCTGATGTCCTTCGATTTGCATTTAAATTATTTTACCTGGTTGATTAAAGTTCCAATTGGATCGATAGTGATTTCGACCACATCATTTTCTTTGAGGGTGAAGCTGTTGTCCGGAACCAGACAGGTCCCGGTCATCAGGAAGGCTCCTTTGTCAAAAGACTGGGACCGAAATAGAAATTCGGCGAGTTCGCCATGGAGCCTTTTCATCTGACTGATCCGGACCTGATCACTGTATACGGTTTCGGTTCCGCGCATAATACGAATTTTAATCTGACTTTCCAATGGAATTGGTGATTCGGGTACCCAGAGGCAGGGACCAATGGCAGCTGAGCCATCATATACTTTGGCTTGAGGCAGATAAAGGGGGTTTTCACCTTCAATACTCCTCGAGCTGACATCATTGCCGATGGTATAAGCCACAATTTTCCGAGCGGATGTGATGAACAAGGTCAGCTCTGGCTCAGGTACATCCCAGCGACTATCGGAACGGATGCCGATCGGCTCCAAATGTCCGCGAACACGGTAACCCATTGATTTGAAGAACAATTCCGGCCGCTCCGCCTCGTAAACGAGGTCATAAAACACCGCTCCACCCGATTGTTCCGATTCTTCCATCCGGGCTACCTTACTTCTCAGATATGTCACGCCGGCCGCCCACACTTCCTGGTAGAGATCCACCGGCGGTTGAATCGGCTTATTCAGGGAGAGCGAATCTTCCGGCACTTCTTTCCATTGAGCAGCCATTTTGTGGAGGTGAGCGTATAGATCATTCCGGTTAATCAGGCCATGCCAGGAATCCAGAACCGGACTTTGAAACCATTTTCCATCCTGGTGAAGTAGCGCAGTGTCGTTGACTTTATATAATTTCATATCCTCTGGTTTTTAAGAATCAAGAAATAATGAGCATACGATTTCTGAAAAAAATCGATGTTTTCCCTCGTTAATATCTCGTGCAAATATGCGATTACGTAGTCGATTTCTATAATAGTAATTTATCGTACTTTATGTATATATTGACCCTGTATACTGAGCATTTTGCGCATCATCCCTGATCGATAAAGGTAAGTTCCACCTCGCCTGAGGCGACTTGAAGAATGACCTCATAAATGTACTCAGCTATTTTTTGAGCACCGGCAAAATTGATCAGATCGATGGTGTCTTCTGGAGTATGGTACTGGGGGTGGCCACCGGTATGCAAACCGAGGACCGAGACCTTTTTACGGTAAAATGACACATGGTCTGAACCACCCACGCTCCCCGCGTGAACGATAGGTGTCAGCCCCATGGATTCACCAGTGGACTGCATCAGTTCCATGCCCCCCGGAAAAGTACCGGCCCCACCCATGTAGATGTGTTTTTGATTGTTAAGCCTTCCGACCATATCCATATTGATCATCAGCTTGATTTGGTCTTTCGGGACAGGTGGATTTTCGATGAAATAACGGCTACCGACCAGACCCTGTTCTTCTGCTCCAAAGGCTACCAGGATCACGCTTCGATCCAAAGAATCCCGGTTCGCGGCCAGCTTTTCAGCGATTTCGAGGAGGGTTGCAGTGCCGCTTGCGTTGTCATCTGCACCGGGGTGAAATCCTTTTTTGGTTTCCGTTTTGGAGGATGGCCCTCCCATACCAAGGTGATCGTAATGAGCACCTAGAATAATGTATTCATCCTTCCATTCGGGGTCATTTCCATGAATCACACCGACGACATTCCAGGTTTTGATTTCCGGACCGGGTGGTTCTCCCTCTGGTTTCCGCATTCTGGTGGTAAAAGGCTGGAAAAAACCTCCTGCAAAATGACGGACTCCGGATTTTTTCAGTTCAGATCGAAGGTAACGGATCACCTTTTTATTGAGTCTGCCGCCCGGTGCTCGTCCCTTCCAGTTGTCTTGTGTAAGCGTCTCAATGTGTGCGTACAGTTCGGGGATGGTTATATCTTCCTGAGCTTCTGACGGAATCCAGATGAACAGGAGGCAGATCAGATATAATATGGAAGATTTATAAATCGTCATAACCCATAAAGTTAATATTTTTTACTCATTTTTCGTGAAGGATTCGGTTCCCAAAATGTGGCTAATCACGAACATCGAAAGCCCGGGATGATGGTCGTACGTTGTAATCTCGAAAATAACCTGAAAGATTTCCGGGAGTTTATCCTGGTATCAGTAAATTTTCTTTTGGGCTCATAAGAAAGCAGAGGAATTCGACACAAAAAGAAATCAAGGGGTTCACAGATACTAAGAATACTTCTGGTTTAATCGAGTTGATTATCAGGCACTACAAAACCAAACATGTCTTTAAAATCATCCAATGCATTTTCCAAAAGAACCGACTGAAATTCCTTCCATTCTTCCTCCGAAATGGTTTGCCCCGGACTTCTCAGATCCCCGCAATCGATGCCTATCTCCTTCATAATCCGTTTACCCACACGGATACCACCCCCGAATTGATCCATATATCTTACGAGCGTCGCCACTGCGATCTGGCATTTCCGGGCTTTGGCCATGTCCCCCGTCTGGTAGGCCTGGATCAGGGTATGGAAATGTGGTGCTATATAGTTGTATGTACTACCAATTGCCCCTTCCAGTCCAAAGGCCAGTCCAGCCAATAATTTTTCATCCTGACCATAGATGATATCCATTTTGGAATTGCTGAAATCAGTACATAGCAGCACATCCATGATATTGGTGCCGGAATACTTGATCCCTGCCAGGTTGGGTATCGTACCCAGGACCTGCTCCAGGAATTCCACCATCATAAAATCAACACCGGTCACCTGGGGAATATGATAATAATAAAAAGGTAAATCTGATGCTTCTCCGGCGATGTGGGCGCAGTAATCGATCAGCGCATCGATATTTTGTGGTTTGAGGAAAATGGGAGCCATGGTGCTGATCGCATGTGCTCCGTGCCCCACCGCGTGCCGGGCCAGATCTTTTGAATCTTCTATGCTGGTTGCGCCGACATGAATAATGACCCTAAATGCTTCAGTCTGCTGATCGATCCAGGCCTGAGCCAGGGCCTTTCGCTCAGCTTGTGTGAGCAATAATCCTTCACCGGTAGTGCCATTGATAAACACACCAATTACGCCATCGGCTTTGAGCCGATCTGCATAAGTGGGGATAAGACTTGTATTGATACTCCCATCAGGATGGAAAGGGGTAAACGTAGCGGGGATCAGACCTTTCAATTTCATGGAAATCAGGTTTTGGGATTATATTATTTGATTGTCAGTTGCAATATTATTGAATATTTTGCAATAAGTGCCACAATATAGTATCAAAAATTAAATTTGGTTGTTCCCTGGACTACCCAATGGGGAAAAACCAATTATTCATCCGATGATCTGTGTTTGCACTAGGACAAAAAAACCCGGTTTGAAAATCAAACCGGGCGATTGTGAATCGGTTTTAGTTCTATACCCATCAACGATTCCTCAAGAGGTCATCAATAAACTTTATGGACCAACGATTTCCCCCTCACCTTCTCCATCCACCCATACATATGGTTGAATTCGGTCCTGATCACCCGGGTAACCCACATTCTGATTGATATGGCCCTGGGTGTTTGCATTGATTGCTGAAGCCGGAATAGGCCACAACACCAACCATGGGGCTGCCCGGTAATTGTAATGGGGCGCCCGGACTTCATCCCGGTAAAAGGTGTTTTTCTCGATCACACGATCGTACCAGAAATTATCCTGTGAGAAGTTTTCCATGGAATAAGTTTTTCCATTGTAAGCCTGTTTGCCGGTCATGGCAAAAATATACGACACTCTTGTCAACTCTGTTTTCCTGGGTTCTTCGTAGAAAAGCTCCCTTGCTCTTTCATTCAAAATCACATCGATATTTATATCTCCGGCGTCGATAGAAGCTGCACCCGCACGGTTTCTCACCGCGTTTAGGTCAGCGGCTGCATTGGCCAGGTCTCCTTTCCAGAAATAGGCTTCAGCCCGGAGCAGATAGGTTTCTGCCAGTCGATACAGGTACCAGTCGCCGCGACCTCCGTCCGGTGTGGGATCAGTAGGATCTGCTATCGTCAATTTGTAAAAAGGCCAGCCGTACCAGGACCGGATAGTATCCGTGCAAAGGATGCCCCCCTGACTGTCGTACAACTGGAGGTGCTTTCCGTAATACGGATCGTTGGCATCTTTCAACCCCGGGTGATTATAGACCAAATCTTCCATATCAATCCAGTTGCCTTCTGCGTGTCGAAGGTCATTGTCATCAGTCCAAATATCTTTGTAGCTGTAGGAAGAAGGGCGACATCTGCCGATCCCCCGGCCATATACAGTCACCTGGTCGATTTCAACACCAGCTGTGCCAGCCGGATTGTCGGAGGTTCCGGCCAGGCCACTCGGTGTTTTGATTTTACCGGTACCACCCCAAAAAGGAACGGTCTGACGCATAATACTCATGCGGCTGTTTCCATCCTCTTCGAATCCTTCCCGGGCTACCATCACGTAAATACGCTCCGTATTTTCCGCCAGGGACTTGTTTTCAGCCTGGTGCAGATCCCATACGACGTTTTTGGTTGGGTCGCTCTTATCTACCCCAAATCGTTCGGTCATCAGAGCGTGATGACCATCGTTGATAATGGCAGATGCCGAAGCAATAGCATCATCGAATTCCCCAAGTGCCAGGTTGACCTTTGTAAGGATGTGGTTCACCGCTGATTTGGTGACGTCTCCGATTACGTTGGTTTCCCATTCCGGTTTGACCCACTGTGCAGCGAATTCCAGGTCTCTTTTACATTTTTGAAGGATGCTTTCCCGGGAAACGGTATAAAAATCCAGGCGGGGAGAAGTGACTTCGCCCAGGACCATCGGAACATCCCCGAATTGGTGAACCAACCGGTACATCGTGCGCGCGACGTGAAAGTATGCTTTACCAAGGACGTGGTTCCGGTCAGCTTCACTATTATATTCGGCGTCATCAATGCGTGAAATCACGGCACTGGCGTACCGGATTCTGCGATATCCTTCCGCCCAAAACCAGCCGATCCGGTTACAATCGGTGCTATTGAGACAGGCGTCAGGTAGGATTTGAGCCGGAAGGTCCATAGCGGGACCCGTTTTGTCCGTCGTACCTTCTACTGCAACATCGGAAAAAATCAATTCGGTAATCATAGGGTTACCATCCCCATAAAATTCGTGCCGGACGTTCCGCAGACACGCTACCAGAGCAGCGTCAAATCCCTCGGCATCCACAAATGCATTCTCCGGGGCGAAAAATGAAAGGGGTTTTGGTTTCAGAAAATCATCATTACAACCAGTGCTTGTGAGTAGCAGGAGTAAAGTCAGAATGATATAACTATTATAATTTTTCATCGTTGATTCAATTTGTAGATTTAAAGTGTCAGATTGAGCTTGAATGTCAGATATGACGGAGTAAAATCCGGCACGTCGGGGTCGATTGAGCTTTCAGGGTCCATCCAGTGCCATCCCGGTGCATACACCGCGGGATTTTGGGCGATAACAGATAACCTCAACTGTTCGATATTCACGCGTGAGAGTATGGAAGCTGGAATGGCGTAAGACAATGCGATGTTGTCAATCCGGAGGAAGGATACATTGTCATATACCGAAAAGCCTGTCTCATAACTCTCTACACGTGCCCAGGTATTTCCGGGGTTTTCTGGTGTCCAGTACGGGACATCATAAGAAGCACCCCGATCATAGAATACATCATTATTTTTCCGGTGATTGTTTGAGGCATAAAATCCCAGGTAGGAATACATTTTTACTGAAAAATTCCAATTACCGTAAGCGAGGTCATTTCGCAGAGTGAGTCGGAGCGTAGGCTTGGAATATCCCTGGAATACCTTATCATCATTGGTATATACCCCGTCTCCGTTGGTATCCTGGATTTTAAAATCGCCAGGTGCACGGGAGTATTGCTGCGCTTGTTCTCGTTCATCCTCTTGCCAGATACCCAGTACTTTGTAATTCCAAATCTGGTCGATGGCGTGTCCGATGAACCATCCGTTGGCCTCATCGTCTGCTTCTTTCTGTCCTATCACATTCCCATTTGCATCTAATACATCAACCATGTCTCCGTATAGATGAACGATTTCATTCCGATTGTGTGTGATGGAGAATGCAGATTTCCAGTTGAACTTGTCGGTCACGATATTGTCAGAATTTAACACAAATTCGACTCCTCGGTTATCGACCTGGCCCAGATTGGAGAATACATCGTCGTAACCCGTCACATCGGGGAGGCTTCGTTCGATCAGCAAATCTTTGGTTTGCATGTAATACAATTCAAAGTTACCGCTGATCCGGCCATTATAGAGCGCATAATCTATGCCGAAATTATACGCCCCGGTCCGTTCCCACCGAAGATCAGAATTGGCCAGTCGGGTGGAGTACAACTGGGATACGTATTGGGGTGTACCATCTATTACCTGAACATATCGTCCCGAAGCCAGATTGGATAATGCGGAATACCGGCCGATGGCCCGGTTGCCGTTAGTTCCATAAGATAACCGGACTTTCAGTAAGTCCAACCATTCGGAATTGAAAAAATCTTCTTCGCTCAGTAACCAACCAAGGGCAACCGACATAAAGTTGGCATGAGGATTCTTTTGTCCGAATGCCGAATAGCCGTCCCTTCGGTAAGACCCGGTGATCATATATCGGGAGTTAAAACTGTAATTGAGCCGCGCCATCAAGGCAGTTCCGGTTTCATAATCGTCTTCCGTAGTAATTTCTACATCTTGTGTGGCTGCACCGAGCTGGTGAAAGCCCAAAATATCGCTGGGTTGGAAGGAATTTCTCCTGGTTCGATCCTCCCATTCCTGGTATTTTTCGGCATTTTGGAGAAGGGTGAGGTCAAAATGGTGCCTGTTGAAATCCTTGTTCCATTTCAGGATATTGTTGACTTGCCATTCATATAAGAAAAAATTACGTCGCTCTGCCCGGCCTCCTTCCAGGGCCCAGTCCGGATGTGCGGAGGACCAATGATTGAATTCACGATCCCAGTTGAGCCTGGGGATATATTCCGAAGTAAGGGTAATGCCAAAAGGTAGTGAGATGTCCGCGTATATCTTGGTATTGAGTGAATTACGCTTATACAGGCGGTTCCGGTATTCAAGATCGAGATAGGGATGCCGGGAATTGGAGATATTACCCGTCGGGGCATATGCCAATGTTACGCCATCCGGCTCATAGAAGGCAGAATATGGAGTCACATTGACCAAATTCGTACTGGAGTTGATTGGCGATTCATCTTTAGTGGCAAATTGTGTATTGGTCCCTACTTTGAGATAATCTGTGATTTGTGCTTCAAAATTGAGTCTCGAACGTATTGCGTCAAAGGACTGGTTGTAAATTACACCCTCATTGTTGACATATCCCAGTGACCAGTAGTAACTCAAACGGTCACTTGCACCGGAAATGCTGACGTTGTAATCCTGTCGGAGGCCGTTCTGATATTCGACATCCTTCCAGTCTATGGTCTCTCCATTCTTATAATTTTCAATTTCTACCGGTGAAAATCCAATACGGTTGAGCCAGATTCCGATCAGGTCATCGGATTGAGAAGAACCATCATATCCTTTCCATTGGTCAATCGAAACCCCGGAAGGCAGATTGTTTGGATTGTCATAATACGATGGAAATTCCAGCTGTCGTCGTTCGTTACTTTCAAATCCGGCTATCCGCCAGTCTATAAATCCCTGACCATCCATTGGACTAAGTTCCTGACCGGATAACATGGCTACACCTATGCTGGAAGATACATTGATACGGGGTTTTCCGGTCTTACCCTTTTTGGTGGTGATCAGAATCACACCGTTGGAAGCGCGGGATCCATAGATCGCGGCTGAAGAGGCATCTTTGAGAATGTCAAACGAAGAGATGTCCGCAGGGTTGATATCCGCCAGGTCTCCGGAATAAATCATTCCGTCCAGAACTATCAGCGGTGCGTTGGCCCCTGCACCACGTACGTTGGTAGATCCCCGAACTTCCAGACTGGAAGCACTTCGTATTCCCGTGGGAGAACCACTAAAGCTGACGTTCAATCCCGGAATACTTCCCCGAAGCATATCGGTTAGATTGGAGGTGGCTTCCGTAGCCAACTCTTCTGCATTTATCTGAGAAATGGACCCGGTCAGATCCTGTTTACGCATGGTTCCATAACCTACCACCACTACCTCTTCCAGACCCACTGCATCAATTTCCAGTGCTACATCAATTTCAGTTTGATTGCCGATTTCAATAATCTGTGACTGATATCCGACGTAAGAAAATTTTAATTCTGTAGCATCTTCTGGAACGTTCAGGCTGAAGTGACCATCAATGTCTGTAGTGGTCCCCATGATATGGTCCACCACTGCAATGGTGACGCCTATCAGAGGTTGTCCTTCATTATCTGTCACGGTTCCCGTAATCGTTTTAGTCGATTGGCCAAAAAGTGGAATCGCTAGCAATAGGGATAAAAGGAAGGTAGCATTCCGAAGCAATTGTCTGAATCCTACCTGTTTAGGTAATTTCTTTCCCATAATTTCAATGTTTAAAGTGTACAAAAGTAATTCATCTGTCTCGCGCTGAAATGGATTGAAAAACCTTGATTCATAGCAGGGGAACCTTTCCCAAGGGTGCCTTCAAATCCTAAATCATACCAAATATACCAAAATGTGAAATATATGCAAACAATACACTAAGAAAAACTTTCTCACATTGAAATTTTATGCGGTAAGCCGACGCTATGGGTACTTATTTTCAGATATTGGTAAGGAAAGAATTTGGAGTCCCAATTGCAACGTCACCCTGTAATTATCCTTAAACGATTGCGATACGTCGCCCGGTATTCTGTTTACTAATTATTAGGCTTAGTAGATTACAATCTTTTGTTTTCGATTATGGGATTTGATTTGAGGGCGATATAGCCGATATAAGCCAGGGCTACAAAAACAGTGATTAAAGCGGTTCTTAAATTGGTGAAATCCCCGATCACCCCAACGATCATGGGCACAAGTGCTCCTCCGAAAATACCAGTGCAAAGAATGCCAGAAAAAGCCCCGGGATGAGATAGGACCGTATTGAGGGCAGTAGAGAATATGATCGAAAACATCAGACTGACACAAAAGCCCAGGACTGGAAATGCAATCGTAGACCAACTCGTCGGTCCAAAGAGAGCGACACCGAAGACGGAAGCAGTGATCAGAACTTCAACTCCCAGGACCCACCGCGCTTCAAACAACCGGAGAATGATGAGTCCAGCTACGCAGCCCAGAGTCATAGAACCCCAGAACCAGGCAACTGCCCGTGCTCCTTCTACCGCCGGGTCCACGTCGTGATAGATTTTTAGGAATTCAGACATCCAGTTGGCTATAGCTTGTTCGATCCCTACGTACGCCACGATTCCAAAGAAAAACATCCATACCGTCCGGTTTTTCATTAGCTCCAGGTAAATTTCTTTGGTGCCTGTTTTTTCAGATTCCGCAATGGCCAGTTTGGGAAATTGGAATAATCTGACCAGAATGATCATCAGTACAAATGTGACAGCGAAAATCCAGTAAAGCGAAGACCATTCTACTCCCTCTGGGATGAATCCGAAAATTGATTTGACGAGATGCGTACCCGTAGATTCAAAAGCGGACATGAGATAGGAAAAGACAAAGGGGCTGACAAATGAAGCGAGACCAAAGACGAGCTGTGCCATCACTGCAAAAAATGCAAAGTTTTCTTCTCCCCCGGCTGCCCGCATCAGTGGATTGATGATGACCTGCAGGGTGGCCATACCGATACCGAGCACAAATAGGGCGGTCAATGCCGTCAGATAGTAGGGGAATAAGGCAAAGGAGAGAGCTCCGGCCAGGTTAAGTGAGAATGCAATCAGCAATGATTTTTTGGGTCCGAGACTTTCAATCATAGCTCCGGCTGGAATCGAGAAAAGCCCGTATGCCAGAAAAAATGAAAAAGGGAGCAGAGCAGCCATTGATAAGCTGAGATCGTAGGTTTCAATGATGATTGGCATCAGAGGTCCCAGTATATTGGTCACAAACGAGATGACGAACCAGATAACCAGGATGAAGACAATAAGATTTTTACTTTTCATTTTTCAGAAGTTCCAGACTTAAGTGATATGATCAGAAACGAAGTCAAAGGCAATCCCCTTGTACACCAGTTGGTTGCAAATGCATCTCCCCGTCCTTCCCGACGGTTGATGCCTGATATCAATGTTCCAATACCTGTGAAAACAAGTATCCGATTCCACCCACGCTGGCTGCGGAATCTCCGAGTTCTGCAGGAACGATCGGTATGTCTCGCAGATGATCCATCGTAAAATCATTGATATACTTTTGGATCCCGGCCAGATATTGTGGGCCGGAATTCACGATTCCTCCACCCAAAACCACGATTTGTGGACTGAAAATATTAATCAGACTGCCCAGCCCGATAGCAATATTCCTGAAATGCCATTCAAATGCTTTTACAGCCTGGATTTCACCCGAGATGAATTTCCTGAACAGTTGTTCCCCATTGATTCCAGATGATTTTTGATCGATGAGTTCTTCATAATATTGAACCAACGCAGAGGTGGAACCATAGACCTCGAGACAACCGCGGCCGCCACAGGAGCAGAGCATGCCATCCCGCTCGATCACCACGTGTCCCAGTTCCCCGCCCCGGCCCTGGTATCCATTGTAAAACTGCCCGTCAATCAACAATCCGCCTCCAATTCCTGTACCCACTGTAATAAAAATAGCGTCTGTCACCTCACGGGCCGCACCGAAATAATGCTCACCCATAGTCATTCCCACCGCATCGTTGATCGCGATGGCCGGGAATTCATATTTTTCCCGAATATAAGGCGCAAGTTCGAGAGGGACAATACCGGGAAGATTACCAGCCCCATGTGTGACGATTCCGTTTTCGACGATGCCCGGGAACGCCACAGAAATACCTTTTATCTGCCAATCATTTCCGTCGGCCATAGCCAGAACTTTTTCTATAATGCTATCCAGTTTTTGTAAAAACTGCTCTTTATTTTGGTATTCTGTCTTGACGGCATTGTGATAGGCAATTTGGCCTTGTCGATTCGACACACTGTATTTGATACGGGTACCCCCCACATCTATTCCTATTCCATAATCCATTGGTAATGTTTTGTATCTGGGTGTAAAAGCTTTTGAATTTGTCATCAAAATTATAAATAAGAATTGACAATCCAAGGCTTAAAGCAGAATGTAGGCTTGAAATGGATAAGAGTCTATAATTCGGCATGGTAGAATATTGTGGGATCGGAAATATGAGATGGCGTTCGTAAAACAGTGAGAATCAGAACTTCGAAAGGACCAATTACCAGAAAGACAGAGCCTGTACATGGGTGATGTACAGGCTCTCTTTTCTTTATACCCATTCGAGTTTTAAGAACTTCCAAAATACAGATTTACTTATTCCCGAATCTAATTGTTCAATCAATCGTGTACCTCGCTCCCAAATAAATGTTACGCCCGAACACTGGTCCCCAGGTCAGGGAGCTGTCAAAATATTCACCAAAAGGATCTTCACTAGCCAGGATCGGATCTTCCTGCTTCTTGTTCAGCACATTTTCCACCCCGGCATAGACTTCGAACCGATCCCATAGTTTCGTAATCTGCGTATTGACCGTGTAAAATGAAGGGGAGTAGTCTCCCAGTTGGTATTCTGCTGGATTGGAAGCGGTGAATGGGAGTCTTTTCCGACCCTGCCAGTTGACGGTAGCATCTATTTTCCACGATTCATCCCGTGTAGTATAGCCTGCATTAGCGAAAGCCCGGTGCCGGGATTGCAGTGGTTGCTGTTTCAGCCCACTCTGGTAAGTTGTCCTGGCATCAATAAACCGGTAAGCCAGACGAAGGTCCAGATTCCGCAGCAATTCATAGTTGACCTGCGCCTGCAACACATTTGAGAAAGACTTGCCATCCAGGTTGTAAAAATGGACTTCCTGGGGACTGACGTCCAGATCGACCACAATTCTGTTTTTAAAATCGGTTCGGTAGGCATCGATGGAAAAACTACCTTCCCGGTAATCCAATCTGAAATTCTGAGTGAAATTGATCCCATAATTCCAGGCGATTTCGGGATTCAGGCCATAGTGGTATGGGTCTCCATTCTGATCCAGAACCCAATCCCGGGAACTGGCCAGTAAGCCAAAGTTCTCCGCTATTAAAGAGCTCGTTTTGAACCCGCGGCCAATGGATCCCCGAAAGACAGTGCCTTCTGCAGGTGCGAATCGCATGTGCAAACGCGGTGTCAAGAACAAGCCGTATTCATTGTGGTGATCCAGCCTCAGACCCGCCACGACATCGAAGGAATTCAGATACTTGAAGTTGTATTCACCATAAATACCGGGAACTGCTTCGGTCCGGTCATAGGAAATGTCGTCGAGTTGTTCCTCGTATTGATCGTATTGGATGCTGGCCCCGGTTTTTATATTGTGATTGGTGTTCCACAGGATGGTTTGAAATATAAAATTGGCATAAAGGGAATTCTGTTTTCCCTCGTAGTGGCGGTTACCAAACTGGCTTTCTTCATTGTGGTGGGAGCCTGAAAACTGGAGGCCCATAGATTTCCAGGGGAGTGGTGACATCCACCCGACTTTACCCCACCCTTCGATGTGGTTCATCTTCCGGTTCATTCCCCAATATTGAGGGGAAGCTGGTGTGTCTTCCGGGTCAAAATCCATCTGACCTCCGATGTCCTCCTTCGTGGAACCCATGAGGTGGAATTGAGCTTCCAGATTTTTACCGCTATGATAGGTCCACCTGTTCAGTCCGGAAAACCCCTGACCGATGGTATGATCCAGAAAACCATCACCGTTTCGGTCGCTTCGGGTATTGTTGTGATTGCCGTGCAATAGAAGCGCCGTGGACCACTGGTCTGAGAGCGCATGGCTCAGATTGACATTCAGTTCTTTTCTACCTTCCTCATTTCCATATACGTTCACGTGAAGCCGTTCCATTTGCCAGGGTTTTTTCAGTTCGATATTGATCTGACCAGCAATACTTTCATAACCATTCAGTACCGTACCAGCTCCTTTGTTCAGTTGCATACTCGAAACCCATGGGCCGGGAATGAACGTGAGGCCCTGGATCCCGTTCAATCCGCGGATACCGGGCATGTTTTCCCGACTGAGTACGGTATAGGGACTGGCCAGGCCAAGTAGTTTGATCTGGCGTGTTCCGGTGACGGCATCAGTGAAGGACACATCCACACTCGGGGAGGTGCCAAAACTTTCACTAAGGTTGCAGCAGGCAGCTTTTCTCAATTCACCTTCCGATATTTGCTCCATTTTGATGGGATCAATCGTGGAAATTTCGGTGGCTTTTATCCGGTAGCTGACCGTGACTTCATCCAGTGTTACGGATGAGGAAAGCCGGATGACCAGTGGTTCGTTGTCTGTTACCAGGATGGTGTCTGATTGAAAACCGGTATAGCTGATGACCAATTGGTCTAAACCAGGCTGACGCTCGATTTCAAATCTGCCATCCAGGTCAGTCACCGTTCCTGTGGAGGTATTCACCCACTGTACGTGTGCCCCTATCAACGGTATAGGGTCATCGTGTTCTGTTTCGGCCTGTTCCAGTACCGTCCCCCGGATTATTTCGCCGGGGTCGATTTGAGTGATGCCCGCCTGGATGCCGAGCATCATAAGTATGATAGAGAGAATTAGATTTTTCATATTCATTTTTTGTAAATGGGATCATGAATATCGGCAGGACAGTCAGAGGAATCAAATCCTTGATTTCCTCCTGACAGTACTCACCAGTTTAATTACAATATTTTGCCGTCTACAATAGGTAGACCAGCCATTTACTTCGGACTTGCGAATCAATGGACCTTTACACCGTCACGATAGGCACAGCAGTCTGGTAATTTGGCGTATGCCTCATCAGGTGCCTTGCTTATGCCGTTGTCATGTCCGGAATGTGCTACAGCAGAAGCTATCTCATCCAGATCCGTTTTTTTGGTCTTGTAAATGACTACAAGCTGCTGGTTGTTGACATCCCATTCCGCCCATTTGACACCTTTTATAAATGCAGCGTTTTCAATGCGCTTTTTACACATTTCACAAACCCCTGTTACAGAAAGTGTGTCAGTGGCTATTTTCTGCTGTGACCAAACTGGTGCAGCAAAACACAAAAAAAGAATAATGACTATGATATTTTGAAAATGCGTTTTCATTCTTTGAATTTTTGGATATAATAAACAGAAGTGATCCTGCGGCATCTCCGCTGAATCAAAGAAAAAAGATAAGACTGATTTGAAATCAGCCGTAAAAAATCAAAGAATGATGTTGAAGGTATAGCGGAATGGACGTAGATGTAATCCCTTCATCGAGTGGTGTGGAATTCTTGTTGTTGTCCTTGAGCTCATCTATACCGAATTGATTACAGGGAATGGAATGATCCGCAGGTACTTTGTGGTCAAATTGGTTGATCGTAAGACCAGCTAAACGTTCTGATTCATAGAAAACAGAGAACTGGACATCGCTGCAACATTCCTTATCTTCAGGAACTGGCTCCTCGCAACAGGTATGCGTTGAACAGTTGAGGTCCGCTTCATCCTTACCCACATACAAAGCAATACCCATGAATTCATCCCCGCAAAAATGACTCACCCCATGAATGCCGATGGAGACAAACACGTAGAGTAACAATAGTGGTATGACAATGAGTCGTTGCATGATCATTTTTCTAACGGCAAAATTACGTAAAAATTTTATATCCTCCAAATCCAGGTGGATACCTGTTCACTACTTCAATACCATCTGTGGGTTGCTTTTGAATTTCTTACAGATCGGTTCACCGGCGGGGAAATGATTTCAGATTTTTTAAACAGGCACCTGGCCTACTTTATGGAATAATGTTATTTTAGCCAGGAACTTTAAATGGTCCTCACGAAAAACTTAAGTACTATGAGCTTCCCCATTGCGTCCACCTTGATTTCGATGTTCTTTCTACTTTCCTGTACGGTAGCTTCGGAAAGTTCCCGGTCAGGAGAGCATACTGCTGATCATTTTTTCAGGAATAAATCCATCGTGGACCTGACGCACGACTTTTCTGATGAAACTGTGTACTGGGTGACGGCCCGGGAATTTGAATTGGATACTGTAGCCTACGGTGAAACGGAAGGTGGATATTTCTACTCGGCCTTCAATTTTTCGACCGCAGAACACGGGGGCACGCACATCGATGCGCCGATCCATTTTTCCAGGGGAAAGCAATCCGTAGATCAGATTCCTTTGGAGCGATTGATGGGTCCGGCAATCAAAATTGATGTGAAGGATCGGGCACAGGACAATCCAGATTATGAAATTACGGTGGAAGATATTCAAAGCTGGGAGGAGGAGCAGGGCCATCCCATCCCGGAAGGTAGTATTGTACTACTTGAAACAGGTTTTTCGGCGCATTATCCGGATAAAATGACTTACCTGGGAACCTGTGAAAGGGGTCATACCGCCCTGGATAAGATGCATTTCCCGGGACTTTCACCTGAAGCGGCCACCTGGCTTGTCAGAAATCGTCGCATAAATTCTATCGGACTGGATACACCGAGCATCGATTACGGGCAATCTAGTGATTTTGAAAGCCATGTAATATTGCTTTCTGAAAATATACCAGCGTTCGAGAACCTGACCAATCTGGACCAATTGCCATCCAGTGGTTTTTATGTGATGGCGCTTCCCATGAAAATAAAGGGAGGGAGTGGTGGTCCTCTCAGGATCGTGGCGATGGTGGAATAATGTAATACGACGAACACTAAGTTCATGAAATTATTATTGGAGGTGGACCAACCGACAGGTCCATGATAGAGGTGTAAGCCCTGCCCATACGGGGACTTATGCAACGGTCGCGAAATTATAGTGATGGGTGGAGCCAATTGGTTACAGACAGACTGCATGTGAAGGATAATTCAGGTTAAATTTCTTACCCGAAAATAGCTGAAAATGATTTCAAAGGTGCTAATTTAGTCCATATGAATAGACGTGAAGCCATCCGCCGTACGACCTGGGGAGCAGGTATTGGTATAATGACACCCGGCATCCTGACTATGCTTCAAAGCTGTCGGGGTAGTACTGATAATGCGGACTGGGCGTCACAGGTGTTATCTCAGGATCTGGCGATTCGCCTGGATAAGCTCTCGGATACCATCCTGCCTGAGACCGCATCTCCATCCGCCACTCAGGTACGTGTTCCTCAATTTATTGACCTACTTATGGCAGATGTCCTGACATCGGATCAGAGTCGGTCAGTGGTTGGTGGACTGGAAGGGCTATCAAAAATCAGCGAGGAGAATCAAGGCCGCACCTTTGAGAAATTGTCTGTGGAGGAAAGAACGACGCTGGTCCGGAAAATCGATGAAGCTGCATTTAGTGAACCCTCTTCATCAGAATTCGATATGACCATTCTGGAGGATTACAAATACCTCAAATCGTTGATTCTCATGGCTTATTTCACTTCAGAGGAGGGGGTGAAGCAAAATCTGAACTACGTGGTTATTCCGGGTGAATTTCAGGCATGTATCGACCTGCCTAAGGAGGGACGTATCACGGTAGGGAATCATATGTAAATCATTTTATATATCCAAAAAAACGAAAAGGTGGAAAGATCTTACGATGCGATAGTGATCGGTTCGGGTATGACCGGCGGGTGGGCAGCCAAAGAACTGACGGAAAAAGGCTTGAAGACGCTGGTGCTTGAGCGGGGTAGGGAAGTCCGCCATTTGCAGGACTATCCGACGATGAATATGGCTCCATGGGAATTTCAGCATCGGAACCTGGACAGCCACCAAACGAAGGCAGAATACCCTATTCAGAGCCGGAAATATAATTTTAGTGATGCTTCGAAACATTTTTTTGTAAAGGATACCGAACATCCCTATGATTTCCCGAGTGATAAACCATACTGGTGGTTCAGGGGATACCAGACTGGTGGCCGTTCGCTGATTTGGGGCAGGGGTGCCTATCGCTGGAGTGATTACGAGTTTGATATCGATCAATCTGACGGACACGGGATTCAATGGCCTTTCCGGTATGCGGATATCAAGCCATGGTACGATTATGTAGAAAGGTTTATCGGAGTGAGTGGTAGTATGGAGGGACTGTCACAGTTTCCCGATGGAGAATTTTTGGAGCCGGTATCACTCAATTGCGTCGAAAAGGAGATCAAAAAACGGATAGAGTCTCATTATCCGGATCGTACCCTGATTCCCAACCGTATCGCTCATCTGACGAAGGTGGAACCTGGTCAGTTCAAGGGACGGTCCCAATGTCAGAATCGGAATATGTGTCATAGGGGCTGTCCGTTTGGGGCCTATTTCAGCAGTAATAGCTCAACCCTTCCCGCTGCGATGGAAACGGGCAACCTGACGATGGTCCACCACGCCATCGTCGAATCCATACTGTACGATGAAAAAAAGGACCGGGCTACTGGTGTGCGTGTCATCGATGCCGAATCGCAAAACGTAACCGAATATCAGGCCAGTCTCATTTTTTTGTGTGCCTCGACCATTCCCTCAACGGCCATTCTGCTGAGATCTACTTCCAATAGATTTCCCAACGGTCTGGGGAACACGAGCGGTGTTCTGGGCCATTATCTGATGGATCATCATAAATCAGTAACCGGCTCAGGGCAATTTGAAGGTATGCTGGATAAAACATATCTGGGTTACCGCCCCACCGGAGTGGCGATACCGAGATTTGTGAATCTTGAATCAAAGGAAAAGACCTTTTCCCGGGGGTATGGAATCTGGGGAGGTGCCGGTCGGCAGGGACTTGACTTCAATCAGGTCGGCATAGGGGAGGAGTTGAAAGATAAGGCCGTACGTCAGGGACCATGGAGTTTTAGTCTCCAGGGATACGGTGCCTGTCTGCCCTATTATGAGAACCGGATCGAACTAGATCCCGAGAAGAAGGATACCTGGGGGTTGCCGATGGTGAAAATTACCGCAGAATTCAAAGAAAATGAATTTGCCATGCGGCGGCATATGGAGGAGCAGATTCGTGAAATCCTGGAAGTGGCCGGTTTATCCGGAATCCAAACTTCTTCCCCGGAACCAGTACATGGTGATTCCGTACACGAAATGGGCACTGCACGTATGGGAAATGATCCTGAAACTTCATTTCTCAATGCG
>CBFGVZ010000034.1:0-22375 GCA_965652315.1 uncultured Saprospiraceae bacterium
GGTTATGGAATCAGGAACCCGAAGTTCTTTCCCTGGGGTGGTGCGGTACCAAATCACACCACAAATTTACCAAGCCCTACTGCTATACACCGCATCAGTCTTTAAATACCATAGCCCCAGGCGGGCAAATCCCCCTCACCCATTTTCCAGTACTTCCTTCAACTTCGCCAGACCTTCCTCAAAATCCTTCCCTACCAACTTGCTCATATCCATGAAAAGGAGCATCACGTTCATCGGTGTATTCATTTCTCCAGTAAAGCCCCAGAATACATCGGTGGTCGTATCATCTACTGCCACCGTTCGAATATAGGCATCTGATTCGGATTTCATTGGTCGGAAAAATTCCAGTCGCGTGTATACCGCCTCGTTTTCATCGATCGCCGTAATGGTTTGCTGACCGGCGCCCACTTGTCGCATTTCGCTTTCCCAGGTGGACCGGTAACCGATTTTTCCGTCTTCCCCCTGAGATGTTTTTTTCATATCGGGGTCCATTCGATTCCATTTGGCCCATCGGTCCTGATTACCCAAATACTTCACGAATTGGAACACATCTTCCACGGGTCGGTTGATGCGGATAGATTTTTCGACGCCGTAGGATTTTGGAGCAATCGTACTCAGTATAAATACCAATAAAGCCAGACCTATTACAATGTATATGATTACCATTTTATCTGTATTATGCCTAAATATTTGGTTAATATACTCATTTTTCAGAATATGGAATAGCCCATTGGTAAAATTTGCGGGACAATTCTATCCATCCCCATCTGCGTTTTTTGAATACCTCTCATCGAATAATAGGATCAGGTGCAAATTTCCATTCATCCCTTGCACCAAAAACCAGGGATTTGATACTTTTGAAAGCAAACTCCGATCTATGTTGAAAATATTGCATACCGCAGACTGGCACCTCGGAAAAAAGCTGGGCCCTTACAGCCGGCTGGAAGAACAAAAAACCGTGATGAATGAACTGGTGGGAATAGCCGACCGGGAAGCAGTGGATGTCGTACTGGTGGCTGGTGATTTGTACGATCAGTTTAATCCATCCACTGAAGCTTCTGAATTGTTCTATTCGACGCTGAATCGACTGGCCTGTAAAGGTCAGCGACCGGTCATCGTAATCGCCGGTAATCACGATTCCCCCGACCGGATCCAGGTGTCCGACCCACTTGCGAGGTCATGCGGCATCATACTCATCGGTCATCCCCAGACGGAAGTCCGCCCATTCGATATGGAAGGGGCCTGGAATGTTTCCCGGTCTGTTCCGGGTTTTCTGGAAATCCAATGGCCGGAGGGAAAACCTCCCTTGCGCATCCTCCACACACCTTTTGCCAACGAATACCGGATGAAAACTTATCTCGGTTCCGAAGAACAGGAAGAAGAACTCAGAAGGGTATTGCAGGCGCATTGGCAGGAATTGGCCGACGCGTATTGCGATGATAAGGGCGTCAATATCCTGATGGCCCATCTCTATATCGCCGAGCGGAATCAACCACTGCCGGATGAGCCGGAAGGTGAAAAACCCATAGCCATCGGCCACGCTCAAGTCATTTATTCCGATAATTTGCCCCGGGGAGTTCAATACGCCGCCCTGGGCCATCTACACAGGTTTCAGAAGGTCGGGGGCAGGGATTATCCGATAGTATACAGCAGCAGTCCGTTGAGCTATAGTTTTGCCGAATCCGGCCAGATCAAATATACGGTCATCGTCGAAGCCGAACCTGGAAAAAAAGTGCAATTGTCCAACCTGGCGCTTCAATCGGGTAAGACATTGATGCGAAAGCGGTTTGAATCCGTAGATGCAGCGGTGGAATGGCTACGTGAAAATCCCGATGCTCTGGTAGAACTTACCTTGCGGACCGAAGAATATTTACGCTCAGCCGATAAAAAAAGGCTTTACGACGTCCACGATGGGATCGTAACCATTATTCCGGATCTTCTTTCACTCCAGGAAACCAGTCCGGATGCCCGACAGATCAGACTTGACCAATCAATGTCAGAATTATTTTCGGATTATTTTATTTCCAAACACGGACAATCGCCTTCCACAGAGTTGTTGGATCTTTTCCGTGAAGTTCAAACCCAACATGACTTATGATTCCAGTTCGACTTACCTTACAAGGCATTTATTCCTATCAGGAAGCGCCACAGACCATTGAATTTGGTCCTCTACTGGATGCCGGAACCTTTGGTATTTTCGGTGCTGTTGGGTCGGGGAAATCCACTATTCTGGAAGCCATAAGCTTGGCACTGTACGGGGAAATTGAACGCCTTAATAAGCGGGATGAACGCAATTACAATATGATGAATCTGAAGTCTGACCGGTTGTATATCGATCTTCAGTTTCACAATTATGAGGGGGAACTCTTTCGGTTTGAATGTGAGGGCCGGCGGAACAGCAAGCAGTTTGGAGAAGTCAATACCTATCGTCGTAAAGCATCGCAATGGGTCGATAACGAATGGCAGCCACTGGATCACGCGAATGCCGAAAAAATTACCGGGATGTCCTACAATAATTTTAAACGTACGGTCATCATCCCTCAGGGACATTTTCAGGAATTCCTCGAACTGACACCCGGGGCCCGGTCGCAGATGCTGCAGGATCTTTTTTCACTGGACCGATTTGACCTCTCGACTGCCACGAACCGGCTGGCTATGCAAAATACCGAATCGATGCACCGGATCGAAGGCCGGATGACGGGGTATGAAAATGTAAGCGTTGAGGTTCTGGAGGAAATCCGCGAAGAATTGGCCGGACTGAAAGAGGAAGCATCGGTCCAATCCATGGCTGTGGAGAAATTGAAGGATCAGGTCCGGGAATCAACCGAACTGAAAAAACTGTTTGATCTGTCGGCTGAACGCATCAGTCAGCTCAATTTTTTACATAAAAATGAAGATGAAATCCGTAGGAAGGAAGCACTGCTCAAACGATACCAGGAATCCCGCGAAACGTTTTCTCTTCGGTTGAAGCAATCAGATGAGATGAGTCGGGCTCTAATACAGCAGGAAAAGGCCCTGGATAAATTGGTCAGCCAGGAGCAGAAGATTCAAATCTCTCTGCGTGAGAACGTTCAAAAGTACGACTCCTTACATCAGGCCAGGGAACAACATGATGCGCTTTCCCGGAAAGCAGACGAATATGCTCTGGCAGGAAGATTGGTGGCTCTCCGCCGGAATCTGGATGAGAAATCCGGTCGCATCAAAAAGGGGCAGGAGGTGATAGGAAAGCTCCAAAAAGAAATAGGGGACAAGGAAATGGCAGTTGTACAACTAGAACGGCAAATTGCGCAGAATCGGACGCATTTGGCCAACCGGAGTACTCTGGTGGAATTGAAGAATCTGTTCCGGAACCAACATGATATCGGGAAGCAAATCCATCGTTTGAATGAACGGATCAACCAGACGAACCAAAAGATAGTGGATGCGGAACGTCAGTTTCTGGAAAAATTCCACCTGGAAGCTTATAAAGACAGGTTGAACGAAATTCCTTCCGTCCTCCAGGCACATTCTTCGAAAGCACAAAAAGAAATCGAAACACTGCGCCAGAACATGCACGACATCAATGTGAAAGCAGAAATGGCGCAGTACGTCAGGCAACTCAGTGATGGCGTTCCGTGTCCCTTGTGTGGCTCTATGGATCATCCGGCTCCCGCGCCTATAGAATCCCCCAGTGAAGAACGCGACCGGATTCAGGAAAAAATGAAGGTCCTGGAAAACAGGCAAAAGGATCTAGATGGTGCGATAGCCGAATGGCGATCTCTGTCGGATCAGCGGCAGCAACGCGAGTCGGAGTTGGAGCAGGAGGCTCTGGAAGTCAGTGAACTGCTTAAAATTCAAGAGACAATTAACGCATCGCTGGCAGGGTATTCAAGTCAATTCAATACCGAAGAAGACGTCCTGAAATCCCTCCGGAAAAGTGATGAAATAGGGGAGGCGACCATAAAAGCAGAAAAGCAACTTGACCTATTGCGGGAGGAAGTGAAAAAAAACAGGACCGATCTGGAATCGTACCGTGGAAAAATTGCGCAATTTCAGAGTGAATGTGATCAATTGAAGGGGGAAGCCCAGTCATTGGAATCCCGCCTGAGCGATGAAATCCGGAAAGGAGTGGGCGATTTCAGTGAAGCAGAATGGTTGCAACGGAAGGAAGATCTAGCCCGGAAAATTGAAAAAGAAAAAGCTGACTTTGCGCTCGTATCTGCGGACCGGGAACGCATACTGGCAGAAAATACCCGGCTGGAAGCCGAAATCAAAGCCAAAACGGAATATCTTAACAATGAAAAATTAGAATTTCGTCAGGCTCAGGATAACTTGAAAACCCTGCTGACCGAGTCGGGCTTTGAATCTTTGGAAGCGGTGCGATCGCTGCTCGATCTGAAAATAGAAATAGAACAGGAACAGGAACGGATCCGCACTCATGACCGGGAGGTCCATGTTCTGCAGGCAGGGCTTAAAGATTTGAAGGACCAGATAGGTGACCGGAAATTTGATGAGAAGGTACACGAGGAATCAGTAGCCCGGTTGGAAGTATCGGAGAAAGAATTGAACAGGGTACGTGAGAATACCATCTATAAAACCAAAAAATTGGAAGAAAATATTCAACTCCTCGCAGAGAAAAAGAAACTGGAAGCAGAGTATGCCGCGTTACAGATCCGGTCCGAAAATCTGAAAGTGATGGATGGACTGTTTCGCGGTAAAGGGTTTGTCGATTATGTCAGCACTGTGTATCTTAGGGAAATCTGTGAAATCGCGAACAGACGCTTCCGAATCCTCACCAACAATCAATTTGCCCTGGTTCTGGGGGACGATAATCAGTTCAATGTCCGGGATTATCTACACGATGGTCGTATCCGTAGCGTGAAAACGCTTTCCGGAGGGCAGATGTTCCAGGTGTCACTTTGCCTGGCGCTTGCACTTGCAGAAAGTATTCAGAGTAAGAGTAAAACAAATCAGAACTTTTTCTTCCTGGATGAGGGTTTTGGAACGCTGGACGGCGATGCGCTGCGACTGGTGATGGAAGCACTGAAATCCCTCCGGAAGGAAGGCCGGGTAGTGGGGGTGATTTCACACGTGGAATCCCTGCAGGATGAAATGGATATGTATCTGCACATCCACAATGACCCGCAGGAAGGTAGTCAGATTCGAAGAAGCTACGAATAGGGGTACCATTCATTGCACTTTTCGGGTTTGGATCCATAAAATGGAGTCTGAATTGTAAAAACAATATATAGAGAAATCGAACTCTTTTAAGTTAATTTTAGTATTTCGCGCGATAAGCACCACATGACGGCCGATCAGCGAATACCAATATCTCCTATTTGACATAATCGGTTGTCCCATTTTGGTATTGATCAGGATTTTTACATCTTGCGCGATTTGAGAAAACCCAATGGTTAATTTATATATGCCTTACAAAAAATTATTGATTCTTTTAATTCTCACTATACCCAAGATTCTTTTTTCCCAGGAAACAACCATACCGATTGATCGAAGGATTGAGGAGGGATTCAAACCCGTAGCTGATTTTATTTACTGGATTGTTTTCTATCCCATTTCCATTCTGGGTTATGAAATTCCCATAGTAGTCGCAATTTTGATTTTAGGGGGGCTGTTTTTTACCATTTATTACAATTTTGCCAATATTCGACTTTCGCGAGTAGCCATCAATGCTACCAGGGGGAAGTATGATGAGATTGATGTGCACGGTGTGGATATAGCTGCGGAGGACCATACTCCTGGCGCCGATGTCATTGAAACGGTTCGAAATGAAAAGGTTCATGGAGAAGTGACACATTTTCAGGCCCTTACGGCTGCGTTGTCCGCTACAGTCGGATTGGGGAATATCGCTGGTGTTTCCATTGCGATCGCGATGGGAGGTCCCGGGGCGATGGTGTGGATGATCATGGCGGGGCTGCTGGGAATGTCTACGAAAATAGGGGAGGCCACCCTTGGTGTGAAGTACCGGGAAGTAGATAAGCAAGGAAAGACCTACGGAGGTCCCATGTATTATCTCAGTGAAGGTTTAAAACGGAAAAACTTACCTGTTCTGGGCAAAATTCTGGCTGGAATGTTTGCCATTTGTGTTATAGGAGGTTCCCTGGGAAGTGGCAATATGTTTCAATCCAACCAGGCCGCTTCCCAATTCCAGTTATTATTCGGCTTGGAATCCGGATTCTGGTTTGGAATAGCAATCGCTTTTCTGGTCGGTCTGGTGATCATTGGTGGAATCAGACGTATCGGCCAGGTGACTGAACGTATTGTCCCATTTATGGCGATCTTATTTGTAGGGGCTTCACTGCTTATTTTGTTTATGAATTACGAGATGATTCCTGGTGCGTTTAGGCTGATATGGGACGGTGCTTTTAACACCCAATCCGCAGTGGGAGGATTGGTGGGTGTTATGATAGTAGGATTTCAGCGGGGGGCGTTTTCCAATGAAGCTGGTGTGGGATCTTCAGCTATCGCTCATTCTGCCGTACGGACACGGTTTCCGGCAAGTGAGGGATTGGTTGCTTCTGTCGGACCCTTTATAGATACGGTTGTTATTTGCACTATGACAGCGTTGGTTATCATTATTACCAATTACAAATACAAGATATTTGATTATGCAAATATAGACCAAAGTGGAAATGTGATCCTCAATGCTACAGGTGAATCGATAGGGGGAGTGGATTTGACATCAGCTGCGTTTGAATCAGCGATTCCACATTTCTCGATTATCCTTACGATAGCTGTAATTTTATTTGCAATATCGACTATGATCTCCTGGTCTTATTACGGTATACAGGGGTGGAAATATCTTTTCGGTAAAAGTAAAATCTCGGATCTTTCTTTTAAAGCCTTATTTTTGTTTTTCACTATTATCGGTGCGTCTTCAAGTATGGAGTCTGTAGTGTTGTTCGCAGATGCGATGCTGTTTGCCATGGTTTTTCCCAATATGGTCGGTCTTATTCTTCTGGCACCGCAAGTCAAAGCGGAGGTGGCCCGGTACCTGAAGGCCATCAATTGGGTGAGGAACCGGAGAAAAAATAAACAATAGGGGAAGACTGTTGGACATTGGCAATTGGCCGTTGTGACCATTCATTAAATTGCTTGACCCGGATTATGCAGGGTATTTGCTTTATGTGGAATTTGAACCACTTGATTGGTACTCATTAGCATGCATCTTTTCAAACTGAATGTGGGGTATGATTCGGATGGAAATAGGTGCTACCCTGCAACCCAATAAATATAATCGTAAATCATTCATGATTTGAACGTTATCCCATGTCGTCGTTTACCTGGAAAAAATCCGAAATGATCCGATCTGCGATCGCCTGTCCCTGCTGGGTCAGTACATAATTTCCGTTGTGTAGGGCGATCTGGCCAATGTGGATGTAGCGCTGTGCATTTTGTTGAAAATCCTCCAGAAAATCCGCTCCGAACAACGCTATTTTGGATTCATCCACCCCCCAGATGGTGCGCAGTCCCGTCATAATGTATTCATTGATCCGGTCTTGTGTGCTCAGTTCTTCGGATTCCCAAAATTCAGTACCTGATTCGATTGCTTTTACGTATTTACGATTATCGGCTATATTCCAGCGCCGGCGATGACCATCATAAGAATGAGCTGAAGGTCCAAAGCCCACGTAGGGCACATTTTTCCAGTAGTTGGTATTGTGTACAGCCAGATGCCCGGGTCTGGCATAGTTGGAAATCTCATAATGCAGGAAACCCTTTTCGCCCAATAAATCACCGGCAAGATTGTATTGTGCGATGACCATTTCTTCGTCCGGTAACGTGATACGACCTTGTTCCAATTGGTAATGGAACGCTGTCCTTTCTTCAATCGTCAGATTGTAGCAGGAAATATGATGAACGGGATATTGGGTGAGCATATTGAGATTGCGTTTCCATTTCTCCATATCTGAATCGGGTAATCCGAAAATCAGATCCGCCGATACCTCCCTAAATCCCGTACTGAAAATGCTTTCCAGTGCAAAATGGGCCTGCCGGGCATCGTGGGATCGGTTCATCCACTTCAGATCAGCGTCGTGAAAGGATTGTATGCCGAGGCTTATTCTGTTGACCGGGGTATGTTTTTTCAAATCCTGCAGGTATTCCAGGGTGAGATCATCCGGATTACATTCTATGGTAAATTCGACGGGGGATGTATCAGGGCTGACGGACCGGATCGCCGAATACAATGCCACAATATCCTTCGCCGGCCAAAGCGATGGAGTGCCACCCCCCAAATAAATAGTTTCTATCGATTGTCCGCTCAGTTCCTCACCTCGCATTTCGATTTCCCGTAAAAGGGCCCGCTGAATGTCGCTTTTCCCCTCCAAACGGGTCGAGAAATGAAAATTGCAATAGCTGCATTTTTGTTTGCAGAATGGAATATGGATGTAAATTCCTGCCAACTGTTTAGATGTTATATTTAGATTTACCGTTATTGGAGAATGATCATGGCACGTCACACGCGATATAGTATGCTGGTCCTCATAATTCTCCTGGCAAAGATAGCACATTGCCAGCAGAATGCTGAGCCGGTTGTGCAGTACAGGGACGATTGTCAGAATGTGGAAGTTCCTTCGGATTCGATCTGGAGTCCGCAGGATATTCTCGATGCCTATTTTCACCAGGGGTATCCCTACGCTCAGATCGACAGTAAATATAATGGAGGAAGAGACACGCTCACCCACTACGTGCAATGCGGACCACATTTCAGTTCCGTATTGGTGAAATGGACCGGTTCACAAACAGATGAGAACAGGCTGGTGCCACATGGGATCCGGCATTATCCGTGGTCGGAAGTCCTGGAATTGCGCCAGGAGGTGTTGAATAATCTGGCCAATCAAGGCTATCCTTATGCCCGGTTGTTGACTAATCCCCGTGCGATCCGGCAGGATACCCTGGTACTGGAATTATCACTGGATACTATCCGGCGAATTTATATTCACGAGGTTGAGCTTCAGGGGGATTTTTCCATGAATCCTGCTTTATTCAGCACCATGACAGGAATCGGTTCGGATCAGGTGTTTAGTCTCGATCGTATAGAACACAGTATAGAAGTCATCCGTCAATGGGATTTTGCCGAATTACAAAGTCTGCACTACGATTTCAATCCTTATGGGGTCAAACTGCTCTACGAAATTGCCCCAAGTCAGCCTTCCCGGTTTGATATTCTGATTGGACTGGTACCCTCCAACAGACCTGGAAAACAGTACGAAATCACTGGTAACGCCTACCTCGATATTCGGAACCAACTTAAAATGGGCGAACGGATTTATCTGAAATTTGATAAATATGCCAATTCCAGCCAGGCTTTTGATTTGCGGTTTGATTTTCCATATCTACCTCTTATTCGTTCAGGCATTTTGGCAGAAGGCCTCATTGACCGAAGGGATTCTACCGTCCTGGATGCCCATGGTAAAATCGGATTGCAGTACAGTTGGAAACCCGGAATGAAATATGCATTTTTCCTCCTGCGGGATCAGTCCCGGCTTATCTCGGTCCATACTGGCCGGCTGGCCAATACCGGTTTGCTGCCAGACGAACTCGATTATAACTTTTCTGCTACAGGATTGAGCATCACGCATCATCGTCTTGATCATTTTATCAATCCCCGAAAGGGCCGGATTGTTCAGTTGAGTCTGACAGGAGGTTTGCGAAGACTGGTGCGCAATGCGCAGATCGTAGGAATAGAGTTGTCCGGAGATAGGACCTCCTTTCAAGCCCAGTACGATAGCCTCACTCAATCCACGCTCAAAGCCGAGATCGATGCTAGCTGGGATCAGTTTATTCCGGTTGGAAATTTCAGTACCCTACGTCTGCGTTCTATGGCCAGCCTGTCCTGGGCATCCGCCGATCTGTTTCAGAATGAATACCGACGACTGGGTGGTTTTCAGGATATAAGGGGTTTCCCCGAGAATTCTTTTTTTGGAGATGGCTACGCCGTATGGACTGCGGAATACCGGTTTTTGTTTGGCGCAGAAAGCAATGCCTATGTTTTCGGTGATTTTGGTCTTATCCATCATCCTGCCAATACGGTGAGCTGGAACTATCCGTATAGCGTGGGCATCGGGCTCAACCTGGGCACAAAGGCCGGTATTTTTGGTATTTCCTACGCGGTAGGAGGTCAACGTCACATTCCCCTGGCACTGGATCAGAGTCGGGTTAACTTCGGTCTGATTGTAAATTATTGAGGCATTTTGTATATTTGACAGGCTGGCCCATTATTTACAGTCAGATGCCAAATGACCAACAACGATCGATCAATATAAAATCCTGGAAGGAATCCGACCGCCCCAGGGAGAAAATGATTAGTCAGGGTAGCACACATCTCACCGATGCCGAACTCCTGGCCATTCTGATCGGGCATGGAAATCAAGACGAAAATGCAGTTCAGTTATGTCATCGCATCCTGGTGTCGGTAGATCACGACCTCGTGAATTTAAGTCGACTGACGATCCATGACCTGCTGAAATTTAAAGGTATCGGGACAGCCAAAGCGGTTTCGATCAGGGCAGCACTGGAACTGGGGCGACGTCGCCAAAAATCAGATCTTGGCAACCATTTTACCATACGGACCAGCAGCGACGCATACAGCTATCTCAAATCACACCTCGAAGATCTCAATCACGAAGAATTCCGGGTTTTACTGCTGGACCGGAACAATCACGTGATCGGACAGGATCTTGTCAGCCGGGGTGGAGTAGCCGGAACGATAGTAGATGCGAAACTGGTCTTTAAGCCCGCGATTGAGCGTTTTGCCAGCCATGTTATTCTCAGCCACAACCACCCCTCAGGCAACCTAAAGCCCTCCCAGCAAGACATCACCCTGACTAAAAAACTCAAGCTGGCGGGTCAGCATCTGGATATAATGGTACTGGATCACGTTATCATCACAAGCAGAGGATATTTTAGCTTTGCGGATGAAGGGTATATTTAGGATGGGCCGGTGACTGATGAATGGATCGTAGCCCAGCTAACCATACGACAAGCGGCGACTTGAATTTTCGTCGTTGTGTTTCATACATATTGATTGGAAATTACAAACTGGGATACGGTAGCGAAAAGCGGTGCCCGATACAAGGACGGTCACGGCGGCTACATCCAGTCGAACATACGGATTCCTTTCGCTCATAAGCCCGATTCGTATCGAAAAAAATCGATTCATCCATTTTAACAGGGATTCGATGGGAGCCTGTCCACAGGAAACCGGTGTTTTTTGGGGTAGCGAGCGGTTCTGTAAACAAAAAATTCCAACAATATTTCCGGCAGATGGTTAAGGTATATTATCTTTGCTTTCCATCGTATGTCGACACAAATAAAAGGAAATAAATTTGACTGGTCTATACTGATTAGGATCTTAGCCCTCGGGGGAAATTACAAGACCCTCTTCATAGTTTCAGCCGTCCTGGCCGTCGTACTGGCCCCAGTCAGTGTCATCAGACCATTACTGATCAACAAGGCCGTTGACGATTACATCCTGCAGTTTGACTTTCGGGGTTTGGTCACCATCACGCTGGTGATGATCGGTGTACTGCTGGCGGAGGTTATACTTCGCTATTTTTTTGTCTATCTTTCCAACCTCCTGGGCCAGAACGTAATCAGAGACCTGCGAACGCGGGTTTTTACGCACGTACTTTCGTTGAACTTGTCTTATTTTGACCGGACGCCGGTGGGTACATCGACTACCCGGACCATCAATGATATAGAATCTATCAATCAGGTTTTTACTCAGGGCGTACTGATCATGATCGCCGATATTCTGAGAATACTGGCCGTACTGATCACAATGGCTTTTGTCAGTGTCCGACTGACCCTGATTGTGCTGATCACCATGCCCCTGATGCTAATTGCAACCTATATTTTTAAGGAAAAAGTCAAGTTCGCTTATCACAAAGTTCGCGCCCAGATTGCTAATATGAATGCGTTTTTGCAAGAGCGATTGAGTGGCATGTACGTCGTACAGGTCTTTAATGCAGAAGAAAAAGAGAAAGGTAAATTCAGGACAATCAATAGGAATTATACCCAGGCTAATCTCGACTCCATTCTATATTACGCCGTATTTTTCCCCGTCGTGGAAATTATTTCTGCATTTGCGTTGGCCTTATTAGTCTGGTGGGGCGCTCAGGGCATTCTGGGTGGTGGTGTGACCTTTGGCAGTCTTGTGGTATTTCCAATTTTCCTCAATATGCTTTTTCGTCCAATGCGGATGTTGGCCGATAAGTTCAATACGCTTCAGATGGGCATTGTGGCCGGAGAGCGAATTTTTAACCTTATAGACAGGAATGATCACATCGAAGATGTAGGGGAACGATCAGTGGAAAAGCTGCAAGGCAAAATTGAATTTCGGAATGTATATTTTAGTTATGACCAGGAAAATGATGTGTTAAAGGACATCAGCTTTGCGGTAAATTCCGGAGATACCCTGGCGGTAGTGGGCAGTACGGGCTCTGGAAAAACAACGTTGATCAACATTTTGACCCGGTTTTATGAAATCCATCGAGGTGAAATCCTGATCGATGGGATCAGTACCCGGGACTATCAGCTCAACGCCCTGCGAAAACGAATCGGAATCGTCCTACAGGATGTTTTTCTGTTCACCGGTACCATTCTGGACAATATCCGGATGATGGATGAATCGATCGGCATGGAAAAGGTCGAAAAGTTCTCCAAAATGATCGGAGCTCATGATATCATCATGGATCTGCCTGGAAATTATGAATTTGTAGTTTCCGAACGCGGTTCCAATCTTTCATCTGGTCAGCGTCAGTTGATTTCATTCGTGCGGTTGCTCATTTTTGATCCGGATATTCTGATACTCGATGAAGCGACCTCCAGCATCGACCTGGAAACGGAAGATATCATCCAGTATGCGATCGAACAATTGATTAGTGACCGGACTTCCATCATCATAGCGCATCGATTGAGCACTATCAAGCACGCGGATAAAATTATAGTCCTGGATCACGGTAGGATCATAGAACAGGGCAGCATGGAGCATCTCCTGGAGAAAGAAGGGGGGCATTTCAGGAAATTATATGAATTACAATTTGAAGAAATCGAATAGGGATTTGATATGCCCTCTGGGTAGGTCCATCCGCATTCTCACGGATTTTGTCGATTTTGCCCTCGAATTCAAACATTTTACAAAGCTGTCCGGTTTTTATTGCAGGACAAATTGAGACCAAATGATCATAATGAATAACAATATGCGCAGACCCAATTTACTACAGATAGTGATCGGGTTTCTGGTGCTGTTTGCATTTTTATATGTCGGATTTTATATTACCAAATGGATTCTGTATGCGTTGGGTTTTCTGGCTCCAATCCTGATCATTGCTGCCGCATTGCTCAATTTCGCAACGATTAAAAATTTTGTCAGATATATCTGGGGACTTATCCGGATCAAGCCTGTTTTGGGAATAGCACTTGGTGCGTTGGCTATTATCGGATTTCCGGTTACTTCTGCTTTGCTATTTATCAGGGCCTGGTCCCAATGGCGAAAAAGAAAAAATTATGAAGCTGCGACAACATCAGATGGCAGCGAATACATCGATTATGAGGTGATTCATGAGGACAGGTCCCATCGCCGACGGATCGATGTGCTCGAAGGTAGAGACTGAGAAAAAGGATAAGATCACAAAAAAATTGCAATTTTACAGGATAACTGCCTTTCGCAGGGTATTACAAGTCATGCACCATTGAATTGATGATAATTGCGATCCTGTTTTCCATTTTGCTCCTGCTTTATTGCGGTGTCCAATGCTACCTGTGGTGGATATGGAAGAAAAGCGCATCGGATATCCAATCAGAAATTCGGGATAAATTGCCGGACGTCACGGTGTTGATTCCGGTTCGCAATGAGGAAGCCGGAATTGTGGATTGCCTCCAGGCCTTGTCCGCGCAGGATTACCCGAATTCCAGATTTCAGATACTGCTCATCGATGACCATTCTACGGATGGGACCGTGGAAATGGCTCGTGGTTTTGAAAACGTGGAAATTATCCGGCTTCCCAAAGAGATAACGGGCAAAAAAAGAGCCCTTCAGGCGGGGATCGACCGCGCTAAAGGGAGGATAATTCTGACCATCGACGGTGATTGTATAGTGGGGAGATCCTGGCTAAAGATGATGGCCGGTGAACTGGATCAGGGATGGAATGGCCTTCTGACGGGTCCGGTATGGATGACTCCTACTTCCGGGTCGTTTGTTGAAAAGTATCAGGAGATGGAACAGGCTGCACTCAACGTACTGACCTGTGCGGGACTGACAAGTGGCTTGGTACTAAATGCCAACGGAGCTAATCTGGCCTATTCCAAATCTTTGTTTCAGCAACTTGATCCTTATCTCGACAACCTGAATATTTCTTCCGGAGATGATGTCTTTTTTGTTCAGAAAGTGTATCGGAGCGGGGGTAAGATCAGGTATATGGCGGATACGAATGCGATGGTTTTCACTGAAGCTGAATCCACTTTTAGCGGATTTGTCAGTCAACGAATACGATGGGCCGGCAAAACCTCCGGATACGCTCATGTGCCCTCCCGGCTTTATATGATATTGTTTGGCACGATGTGTATATCCTTTCCGGTAATGGGGATAGTCGGGATTTGGATTCCTATCTTATATACGGTTGGATTGGCCGGATTGGTGGTTAAGTTCATAACAGATTATCTTTTAATTCAAACCGGAATGCGGTGGGGGCAGCGCGCTGTCTGCTGGCCGGATGTCCTGAAGGCCAGTCTGTTTCAGGTATTATATGTAACCTATGTGAGCTGTTTAATTCTCGCTGGTCGAAAGGATACCTGGAAGGGCAGGAGCTGAGATGATGGTGTGTGATATAAAGTACAACAAACGCATCTTCATCGTAGCAATTTGGAACCCATAAGGACGTCTCAAGGATTCCGCTGTGCCTAAACCGGATTGGTATTCAATATAATATATCTTCTTCAGACTGTATATGGTAAATAAATTGTGTTAATACGCCTCCACGTGTACATGGCGTATGGCTCTCCCACTCGGGTCGTTCAGGTTTCGGAATGACTGATCCCATTCCAGTGCGATTTCCGAACTACAGGCCACACTTGGCACACTGGGTACGGTCAGTGCAGCGGCATCACTTGGAAAATGTTCATGAAAAATGGAACGGTAATAATATTCTTCCTTGTTGGTGGGCGTCTGAATCGGAAATTTCAGGTGAGCAAACGTCATTTGTTCATCGGACACCTGTTCGTTAACCATTTCCTTCAGCGTGTCGATCCAACTATAGCCTACACCGTCCGAAAATTGCTCCTTTTGTCGCCATGCTACCGAGTCCGGCAGATAGGATTCGAAGGCCTGTCTCAGGATATGTTTTTCCATCTTTCCATCTCTGATCATTTTATCCTGAGGGTTGAGTCGCATGGCTACATCCATAAACTCCTTGTCCAGGAAAGGAACCCGTCCTTCGATCCCCCAGGCTGCAAGTGATTTGTTGGCTCGGAGGCAATCGTACATATGAAGTTTGTCCAGTTTGCGAACTGTTTCTTCATGAAAATCCCTGGCAGTGGGGGCTTTATGAAAGTAAAGGTATCCTCCGAAAATTTCATCACTGCCTTCTCCGCTCAGTACCATCTTGATACCCATGGATTTGATGGCCCGTGCCATAAGATACATCGGCGTACTGGCACGAATGGTAGTAATATCATAGGTCTCCAGATGGTAGATGACATCACGGATGGCATCCAGACCTTCCTGAATGGTGTAGATGATTTCGTGATGGACCGTGTCGAGGTGTTCGGCAACTACCCGGGCTGCAGCCAGATCCGGTGAGCCTTCCAGCCCCACGGCAAATGAATGTAGCCGGGGCCACCAGGCCTGATCCCTATCTTCACTTTCAATTCTTTTTTCGGAATATTTCCGGGCTATAGCTGACGTGATCGACGAATCTAATCCACCTGACAATAGGACGCCGTAAGGGACATCACTCATCAACTGCCGGTGGACGGCCTGTTCCAGCGCACTGCGCAATTTTTCCACGTCTGATGTGTTGGACTCAACCTTCTCATAATCCATCCAGTCCCGGGAATACCAGCGCGTGAATTCACCATCCCGGCTATGCAGATAATGACCTGGAGGGAACAACTGAATTTTGACACAGATTCCTTCGAGCGCTTTGAGCTCACTCGCTACGTAAAATGTACCGTTGACATCCCAGCCGATATATAGCGGAATGATACCCATATGATCCCGGGCGATAAAATATTCATCTCTGACGGTATCATAGATGGCAAAACCAAAAATTCCGTTCATTTCATCCAGGAATGCCGGCCCTTTTTTCTCGTACATAGCCAGGATGATTTCACAATCGCTGAGCGTCCTGAATGGATAGTCGGGAAACTGCTTACGCAATTCCATGTGATTGTATATTTCTCCGTTGGCAGCCAGTACGAGTGTACGGTCAGCGTTGAATAAGGGCTGCTTTCCCGAAGTAGGATCTACGATAGCCAGACGTTCGTGGGCCATAATACCTTTTTCCGAAGCATACACCCCGCTCCAATCCGGACCACGATGCCGGATACATTTGGCCATTTCCAATACCCGGGCACGTAATTCTTCCGGGTTTTCCCTGATATCAAAAGCGCATATAATTCCACACATAATTATAAATTTATCAAATATACGACAAATATACAATGAATATTTCAATACAACGCTCCTTTTGGAATAAAAAATATATCTATAACCGTCTTTTGTTATGAAATTTTGATTCCGGAATCAAGAGAGCAATGGGTTCCGGGGTCTGTAATTCGAAGAAGGTTTGTAGCTCAAGAAACGTAGATGGTGGTAGTGAAATATGTGATCGAAGATATGGAACGATATGCCGTGAAGCTATATCTGTCAATGGCTTCGAATAAATTTGGGTTTTACAGGATTTTTCAATAATTTTGCGAAACTAAAAGCGAGAGGGAACCGGAAGTGTTCCCTTTTTTTAATGTTTGTAGTATGGATGAGTCCAAAATTAGAGCGCTAATTGAACAAAAACAGGCAGAAAAAGATTTTAATGATTGTTACCTCGTCGAAATCGAATACAATCCATCCAAAAATCATCTGACACTGTATATTGGGAGTGATTCCGGAATGACGCTGAAAAAATGCCAGGCTTTCAGCCGGCATGTGGAAGCTTTTCTGGATGAGACCCTGATGCTTGGAGAAGATTACGAACTGGATGTATCTTCACCGGGGGTGGGGCGTCCGCTCAAACTGAAGCGGCAGTATCACAACAACATAGGCCGGGATCTGAAGGTCACACTGAACGATGGATCCCGGGTAACAGGAGAATTGGTCGACGTGAAGGAGGATAATATCCGGATCCGGCCTGTAAAAGGTAAAAAGCGGTTGGGTGACGAACAAGAGATCCCATTTGCGCAAATAGCAACAGCATTAGTACAAATTAAATTTTAATTATCATGGTCAAATTAGCTGAATCGTTCTCGGAGTTTACAACGGGAAAGAATATAGACAAAGTAAAATTGGTTCGGGTTCTGGAAGATGTGGTGAGAACCCTTATTAAGAAAAAGTACGGTTTTGATGAAAATTTCGATATTATCGTCAACGCGGACAGGGGAGACCTTCAGATTTTTCGTGTAAGAAAGATCGTACCGGATGGTGAGGTCACGGATTCACTGCAAGAAATCTCGATTACGGAAGCGCAGGAATTTGAAGAGGATTATGAAATCGGGGAGGATTGCTATGAGCAGATTTACCTGGAGGATTTCGGTCGACGCGCTATTATGGCTGCTCGTCAGACCCTGATCTCCCGAATTATGGAATTTGAAAAAGACAACATCTTCAAGCAGTATAGCGAACGGATCGGTGATTTGATACTCGGTGAAGTGAGCCAGACTATGAAGCGGGAAGTGTTGATCTACGATGATATCACGGGTTACGAACTGGTATTGCCCAAAAGTGAAATGATCAAAGGAGAGTATTTTCACAAGGGAGATATGGTCAAGGCGGTGATCAAAAAAGTGGATGTACGGAACAATAACCCGGTGGTCATTGTTTCACGTATTGATAATATGTTCCTCGCCCGATTGATGGAGCAGGAAGTTCCGGAAATCGAGGATGGAATTATCCACATTAAGCAAATCGAACGTCTACCTGGCGAGCGGGCCAAAGTGGCGGTCGAGTCATATGACGACCGGATTGATCCGGTAGGAGCCTGTGTGGGAATGAAAGGCGTCCGTATTCATGGTATCGTCCGGGAATTGCGGAATGAAAATATTGATATCGTCAATTTCACAAACAATCTCAATCTTTTCATCCAGCGGTCCCTGACACCGGCCAAGATTTCCAATATAGAACTGGATCTGGAAAATCGACGTGCGTCGGTCTTCCTGCCACCCGATCAGGTTTCCCTGGCCATCGGAAGAGGAGGGCACAACATTAAGTTGGCTTCCCGTCTGACCAACCTGGAACTCGACGTTTACCGCGATGTAGAGGAATTTGAAATTGAGGATGATGTGGATCTGGATGAATTTTCCGATGAAATTGATGGATGGATCATCGATGAATTGAAAAACATCGGTTGTGATACGGCTCGCAGCGTATTGAAACTAAGCTCGGTAGAACTGCTTCGTCGAACGGATCTCGAACAGGAAACGGTAGATGAAGTGCTGCGAATACTCAAAGCTGAGTTTGATGAAGATTTTGAAGAGGTTAATGAGGAAGAATGATATAAAAAGTCTTCACTTTTGTAAATTTGCAGAAAATATAAAAAACTGAATGTCAAAAAGATTAGTACAGATTGCAAAAGAACTTAACGTCGGAACTGGCTCGATCGTTGATTTCTTAGCCGAGAAAGGTTTTGAAATCGAGGATAAACCCACAGCAAAGGTCGCGGACGAAATGTATGGTCTTTTAGTTCAGGAATTCAGAGGTTCCATGGTCGTCAAGGAACAGGCCAATCAACTGGTCATTGGAACCAACCGGCAGAATACTGCCAAAGAAGAAGAAAGCAAAAAACCACGGACCAGGGAAGAGAAAGTAGTCGAAAAAGAGCAGGAAAAAACTACGCCGGAAGCCCCCGCTGTGGAGACACCACCGGTGGAAGAAGAGCAACCGAGGAGAGTTAAAGGCGGACTGAAAGTCCTGGGGAAAGTGGATTTGGACCGTCCGACCAAAAAACCGGTGGAAAAGAAGAAAGAACCGGAAGTAAAAGAAAAGGAAGTCCAGCCGGAAGTAGAAGAAAAATCAACACCGGAGGTAAAGAAGGAAGAAGTTGCCCCACCAGAACCTCCTGCTCAGGAATCGACTCCCCAAACCCAGGATTCCGAACCTGAACCAGAACCCACACCAGAGGAATCCACAGAGGTGGAACAGGAAGCCGAAAAGGAAGAGGTAATCAAAGCCGAATCTCCAAAACTGCGTGGATTGACCATCAAAGGCAAGGTGTCGGCAGACATTCTGAAACCCAGAAAGAAAAAGAAAAAGGAAGAACCACGCAAGGAAGAAGACGATGCTTCCACCAAACGGAAACGACGACGACGTAAAGTGGTCAAATCCTCTGACCGGAAAAGTAAAGGGAAAAGGCCTGGCGCTAAAGGCGGAAAAGGTAAAGAGGATATCCGGGAAGTCACTCAGAAAGAAATCGAGGATCAGATCAAAGCTACGCTGGAACGATTGAATAGTGGAGGCAAAAGCAAGCGTCAGAAGGTCAGACGAGATAAACGGGAGACCATCCGGGAGAAAGAGGAACAAAAGCAGTTGCAGGAACAGGAAGATGCCAAACTGGAAGTCACAGAATTCATTTCAGTACAGGAATTGGCCAATATGATGGATGTCTCCGTCACAGACGTGATCACGGTCTGTATGAATGTAGGGGTCATTGTATCCATCAACCAGCGTTTGGACGCGGAAATAATCGGATTGGTGGCGGAAGAGTTTGGTCACGAAGTAGAGTTCGTTGATGCAGAAGACAACATCGATGTGGAAGACGAATTCGAAGATGATCCGGATGACCTTATGCCCCGTTCACCTATCGTGACGGTGATGGGTCATGTGGATCATGGAAAGACCTCCTTGCTCGATTACATCCGGGAAGAAAAGGTCGCGGAAGGTGAAGCTGGAGGTATTACCCAGCATATCGGTGCATACGAAGTAGAGGTCGATGAGGACAAGCGCATCACCTTCCTCGATACGCCGGGTCACGAAGCTTTTACAGCAATGCGGGCACGGGGTGCGAAGGTAACCGATGTGGCCGTTGTGATCATTGCGGCAGATGACAGTATCATGCCCCAGACCCGGGAGGCCATCTCACACGCTCAGGCTGCAGGGGTACCCATCGTTTTTGCCATCAATAAAATTGACAAACCGGGAGCCGATCCGGAGCGGATTAAAAAAGAGCTGGCCGATATGAACCTGCTGGTGGAAGACTGGGGTGGGAAATTCCAGTCCCAGGAAATCTCGGCAACAAAAGGAACCAATATCGATCTGCTACTGGAGAAAATCCTTCTGGAATCCGAATTATTGGAACTCAAGGCCAATCCCAACCGACCGGCATATGGTACCATCCTGGAAGCCTCGCTGGATAAAGGCCGTGGATATGTATCTAAAGTACTGGTTCAGAACGGCACCCTAAAGATCGGAGATCCCATGGTAGCCGGGGAACATAGTGGTAAACTCAAAGCGATGTTCAATGAGTTTGGCAAACGGGTGACCTCAGCTGGCCCTTCCCAACCTGTTCTGGTACTTGGATTGAGCGGCGCACCACAGGCTGGTGAAACCATCAAGGTACTGGAGACCGAGCAGGAAGCCAAACAACTGGCCAATAAACGCGCGCAGATCATCCGTGAGCAGACTAACCGGGCATCCAAACGGATCAGCCTGGATGAAATCGGCCGACGACTGGCACTGGGCAATTTTAAAGAGCTCAATCTGATCGTGAAAGCGGATGTGGACGGTTCGGTAGAAGCCCTTTCTGATAGTCTGATTAAGCTCAGCGTAGAATCGATCCAGGTGAATGTGATCCACAAAGGGGTCGGACAGATCATCGAATCCGATGTGTTGCTGGCTACAGCTTCTGATGCAATTATCATTGGTTTCCAGGTACGGCCCTCTCTGGGAGCCCGAAAACTGGCCGAAACCGAAGGCGTGGAGATCAACACCTATTCCATCATTTACAACGCCATCGAAGAAGTTAAAATGGCCATGGAGGGCATGCTGGAACCGACCAAGGAAGAGAAAATTACAGCCCAGCTCGAAGTACGGGATACCTTCAAAGTATCCAAAGTGGGTACCGTGGCGGGATGCTTCGTTCAGGAAGGGACCATTAATCGCAATAATTTTGTCCGCGTGGTCCGCGACGGAATCGTGGTGTACCCCTCCAAAGAAGGCCAGGTGGCAGAGATCGACTCTCTGAAACGATTCAAGGATGATGTCCGTGAGGTCAAAAATGGCATGGAATGCGGGATTACCATCAAAAATTTCAATGACATTAAGGTTGGAGATAACATCGAAGCTTACGAAGTCATCGAAGTGAAACAAACCCTGTAATTTATCAGAAATCACGGTGGACAAGTCCATAAAGACCTTGCTCGATCATAAAGTTACCCTTTATGAACAGGTGGCTTTTATAGATAACGACCCTATCTCGGTACCTCATCAATTTTCCAAACAGCCAGATATCGAAATTGCAGGTTTGTTCGCCGCGGTGTTTGCATGGGGATTGAGAAAAACCATTATCAGCAAGTCCCGGGAGTTGATGGCGATAATGGATGAATCTCCGCACGATTTTATCCTTCACCATACTGAAAAGGATCTTCAGCGACTTGAAAGGTTCCGACACCGGACTTTTCAGCCTCCTGATACGTTGTATTTTGTACATTTTCTGCACGAGTTTTATCACAGCCACCAAAGCCTGGAGGAAGCCTTCCGGGATCAGAACGATGGATTTGGGGATATGGAAAGTGGCCTGAATGAATTTCGACGCAGGTTTTTCGATTCCGAATATGCACTGGAACGAAGCCGGAAACACATCCCCGCACCGTCCCGGAATTCTGCCACCAAACGGATCAATATGTACTTGCGGTGGATGGTACGACCGTCGGATAAAGGCGTGGATTTTGGTTTGTGGACGCGGATATCTCCTGCTCAGCTTTACATTCCACTCGATGTGCACGTCAGCCGGGTCGCCCAGCGTCTGGGTATTTTGAAGCGTGACAAAAACGATTGGAAAGCCGTCGTGGAATTGACCGACTACCTCCGGGGACTCGATCCGGATGATCCGGTGAAGTATGATTTTGCACTATTCAACATGGGGTTGAATGTTGATTCACCGGGGGATGGATGGAGCCTGCCGCATCGTGCAGGCCGGTAAATGCGGTACAAAGTATGAAAATTGTAGCT
>CBFGVZ010000035.1:0-22258 GCA_965652315.1 uncultured Saprospiraceae bacterium
ATCAGGGCATTTTGTATTATTTTAATTCTTCGAAACGACAGATTCTGATGTATGATATTGGCACGGAAGAATTAATTCATACTATTCAACTATACAGGCAGGGGCCAAATGAAGTGAATGGAATCATGGGGTTCACTGTGTTGAAGCGGGACCGGGTTATGATATCCACTTACCCCCAAAAGTTGTTAACCGTTAATCTTGAAGGAGAAATTGTGGATGTCATAGATTACAAAATGTCAGGAAAGGACGGTGAATTTTCCCGTCCTATCACTCTAAATTCATACGATAATAATGATGTGTATTTGACTGAGTATGGTTATTTGATTCCACAAGAACCCCCTTACCGACAACCTGGTGGTGAAATCACAGGCTTGAAGGGCATGACCGGAAGTAGTGTATTTATCAAAGTTAAAGACGGTGAAAAACAATTTGGGCAGATCAAAATTCCATCAGAAGTATCGACGGGCTTGCATGAAAATAGTATTTTGTTTTTGACCTCTGCATTTGTGGATGGTTCATTATACTGGGCTCATCGAACGGATATGGATATTTATTATACCACCGATTTTGAATCGGTCCAGAAAAAAGAAATAGAAAATCCGATGCCCAGAGATTCAAGAGATCCGCAAAGCCTGGGGTTAATACGATCTACAACCAGAATGACTTTATATAAGAGTCTTTTGTATGACCACTATCGTGATAAATTTTATCGTATGGTCAGATACGGAATCGAGAATCCGGATGAAATGAATGGTCAGGATGAGACATTTATAGCTTATTATCCGGTAAAGTTTTCAATATTCGTTTTTGACAAGAATTTGAATCCATTAAAAGAAGTGGTGTTTCAGGGAACACGTTACAATTTTATTAATTATTTCATTTCAAGTGATGGTTTCTACCTGTCGCTGAACAATCCGGAGAATCCGGACTTTGATGAGAATTTTCTGCGCTTTGAACGGATAGAGCTGTAGATATTACTGATTGTTTCAGTTTTCATCCACATGTGATGGAGTGAAAACGGGTATTTGGAATCAATTGTGTTATTGTTGTGTTAAATACGAGGGGGGGTGGGATTTGTGAGAAAAATTATTACATTGGTTGGCGTCTAAGCAGGTAGGATATTAATGTGCAAATGAAGGTCGTAAATTCTGGAAAAAGTGGATAATCAGGTGATGCTAAAATTTTAACGAAAATTGGCTATTGTAAATTATAAAATATATTATTATGGAAAAGTATTTTTATTTCTTCTCCTTTTTCCTGTTAAGTATCACTGGATATTTTATGCGAAATAGTTTATTTGCACAAACTTCGGAAGGATATGATAACCCTTGTGAAACTTATTGTAAACCAGATGATGCCTACACATGCTTTATTCATTGGCCAAACGGCACAACTTCCCATTGCGAAGACCATAGGAAAAAATAGTTTACCATGCGGATTATTGGAAAGCATATTTTACATATTGTGCTTTAAAAATCCTATCGTTATACATGTGAACAAATGCAAACTCAGATATTGTTTATATTATGTTTCAATTTACTGTTATTTTCATGCTATGATACGGACTCACGTACTGAAAAAAAGGAAAAACAATTGTCCTTTAATGAAAATGTCCATGAGCAATTATTGAGCCCTCAAATTTACAAAAAAATGAATGGTTCTTTATCCAGGTTTTTACTGAGAGACAGTATGGTTTATTTTTCAAATTATCATAACACGAACTTTGTAATGAACGTCGTAAATTTATTTGAGGATACAAGCACAATTCATCATACAATCCCATTCGGTACTGGTCCGGAAGAATTAACCTATGTAAGCGATCTTTCACTTCATTCGGATACCATTGTTCAAATTTTGGACAGAAATATTAACAGGCTGTTTCAATATTCAATTTCAGATTTGCGTCAAGAGGAAAAACCAACACCCTTATCAGCCATATTTATAAAGGACTTTTTTCCAAAGGAACCAATTCAGGTAAATGATAATCAGTGGTTTACCAATTTATTTATGACTGGAGCGTTCACCACACAATTTATACAGTTTGACCGTGAACAAAATATCCGAGCAACCAATATAGCCTACCCTAAGATTGATCGGCATTTTCAGCATTTCTTTATGCCAGAAGTCTTCAATTGTTCTATATGTTATAATGATGTGGACAGGATTATGGCGGTAGCCTATTATCATATGGAACTGATAGAGTTTTTTTCTACCAAAGATTCGCTGACGAGTCTCCTCAGACTCATCGGCGATGAGAAAATCCAGCCGAACTTTGAACCTGTGAAAACAGATGATGGAGCTTTGATTCTGGATTGGACGGATGAGGTTTATGAAGTTTTTTTCTCAATCCAGTGTAATGACGAATTGCTTTTCGTGGCTTATAAGAATCCAGGCAGATCGGGAATCAATGAAAGTTGGCACGATACAATATTGGTTTTGGATTGGGATGGAAAGATTATAGCAAGATTAAAATTGGAGACACCAATAACAGGTTCTTTCAGCGTGGATTTTGACAATAATCAATTACTGGGTGTTTCTGAAGTAGAGGATAGAGGATTTGTGGTATATGAGTATGAGGAGTTTTAAAATATGATTAGATAACAAAATATTTTATAGATGAAAAAGCTTAGAAATTTTTTGGCCTTTTGTTTGCTTTCGTTTTTTACCTTGCTGATTAATCAAATTCCTCTGTTTTCACAGCAGGAATGCGATTGCTTCAGTTATGATTGTTATTGGGATCCATTCGTTAACGACTGCCGGGTAATTGATGGTGCTACCATTTGTGGCGTAGTGTGTGACTGACCTAATAAGAAAAATGTTTCGTTTCTACAATAGACTTGTAGTTCTGGCCTTGATTTCGTTGAATTTCTGTTGTTCAGACAGAGGTTTGATCAGCGATTCATTTACCTTTTTGCTAATTGACTCTATTAAACTTCCTGCATTTAGCTACATTTCACCCAAATCACTCTGTGTCAGATATTTAATAAAAGAGAATAATGAATATCTTTTCTGGGGCAATACTCCGCAAAATTCGATAGAACTGTATGATATAAAAGCTCAGGAACATCTTAAATCGATTGCAATTCCAGATGAAGGTCCTGGTAGTATCAAAACAATAAAAGCTGGATTTCAGGTAATAAATTTTGACACGATCTACGTGAATTCTTTGGCTCCAGGCGAGTTATTCTTAGTTGATTCATCTGGTAGGGTATATGATCAAATTACGTTTTCATATGATACTGTCAGAAGTTATGCAAATAACTATCTAAACCTGAACACTCACATCATGGGAAATGTATTCATGAGCGGTTCCCGGATAATCTTACCTTTGCGTGAGCCATATTTTAAAGATAAACCTGACAAAAATACTATTGAAAGGATCACAAAGTTTAGAATTTATAATCTCAACACAGATGAACTTACATCTTCACCTATCCATATTGATCCTGACATCTACGAAATAGCAGAGATGTACATTCTTTCATCTGTCGTGTCCATGAACGGTAGCTATTACTACCAATATCAGAATTCGGCAAATTTGTACCATACCTGTGATTTGAATAATTATACCAGGCATACATTTAAGTCTAAGTATTTCACGAAATTTATATCTGAAAATACTTATAGTACTCCATATGAGAATGCAAAGCATAGTTTTTACTACTATTCTTTACAAGCAGATCCATTCAGGGATCTGCTCTATAGAATCGTGAAGTTACCTGCCTCGGACCCACAGCTTACTGATGGATTTGATGAGTTTTATGGGAGCTGGGATAGGGGAAGCATCATGGTGATTGATACCAATTTAAGTTTGTTGGATGAAATTTTATTTGCTACGCACGCCAATTACTCCTGGAATGAATGCTTTGTGGGGAAGAAGGGGTTTTACCTCAGGCGAAGTTCTAACCATCCACATTATTCAGAATCAAAAATCACCTTTGATATATTTGAATTCAGTGAGCTGGATAATAACCAGGATATTTAATGAAAATTCTAATTATATTCGCCGGTTCCCAAAGCCATTTTTACGGTATAAAACAATGGCTGGACCATCTGGCCCTGGATGATGAGGTTATTTATGCTTCTCATATTGGAATGTCTGAAAAACTGCAAAAGATAATCCGATATGAAGCCATCGAAAGTGCACCTGCCTTTCTTGATTATGAGTTTCTACATTACAAGGATGTTAAAAAGATCGTTGAACTCAAAAGCGACATGGTATATTACCTCCGAAGGAAGGAATCTTTGAAGGAGTTGATTGATTCTAACTCTCCCGAAGTTATTCTGGTTGACAACCATGCTTTTACTGATGCATTGATCATTGCAGAAGTAAGCAGGAACTCTGCAATCAAACAGATCTTTTATCAGACCAGACTATCTACCAATCTAGGTGAAAGCGGAAAATATGGCGGTTTTAAGGGAGGGAATTTCAAATTGCTGGGCGTAAGTGTCATTAAGAGGCGTAAACAAATGCGAACTCTCCGTAAACGTCTGACTATGCCCGGCTTGAATGAATACCACCGCATCAAGGTGTTGATAGATTCTTTGGAATTCCAACATGTGGGATGGAATAGAAACCGTGCGGGCCTTGATTCGCTGACCTATGTGCCGGAATTGATTTTTTCAGGAACCGACTTAAGCTACCACGTGGCATCGAATCAGTTTTATTCTGGATTGTGTTTACCGGAACGATATGAGGTGCCAGATAAGGAGCATCGTAGTACAATTCTGTTATCTGCCGGTTCAAGATCTTATACCTACAATGAATTCAATCGCTATGTAGAAACAATTCATTATTTAGTGTCGGTTTTATCCAATCTGTATTTTGTTTTGCCTGATACGTTTCGGGCCAGAATTTACGGTGATCATGTTAGTTACTACACCTGGGACAGTTACCACGACTACCTGGCACGAGCCGATGTTCACATCACCCACGGAGGGATCAATTCCATCAGAGATTCTCTCTCCTATGGTGTACCTATGTTGATTTGCCCAATGGATTGGATAAGTGATCAGATACATAATGCTTTGTTTTTTGAGAAATTGGGTCTGTCGACGACCTGGAATATAAAGTTGGATCGCCCTGAAAACATACCACTGAAAATAGAAGAATTACTGAAGGACGATTACTATAAAAGGATAATCGAGTATGTAGTCCGGGACAGGCAGAGATATCCAGTGGAGCGGATCAGAGAAGAATTCATGGAAATGGTTAATGATGAGCGTTGGGAGATCAGGAATTGGTAAAAAGTGCGGTTTCTCCTTAAAATCGATTGTGAAATGGAAGGTAAACAAGACATGAGTGTGAAGAAAGCAGGATGGTGGAGAGGTCTTAACAAGTTTTTGCCCTGGCCGGTGCACTATCCTTTCCGCATGAGCCGGAACGAACGACGATTTTTTACCTTCTGGATTCGGCCAGCCCGGCATTACTTAGAATTTGGATGTGGGGGAAGTACTTTCCATACTTTGAAGTATTCCCGGGCAAAGGTCTATTCCATAGATAGCGACAGGCTCTGGTTAGATGAATTGATGACTTATCGATATATACGTCTACAGGAACGGCGCTCACGGTGGCAACCCGGTTATGTGAATATCGGGCCCGTAGAGCACTGGGGATATCCCAGGAAAGATGCCGATAAGGAAATGTTTCCGGAATATTCATCCAATGTGTTCAATTTCATTCAACCAGATAAAATAGACCGGGTCCTCGTCGATGGTAGGTTCCGGGTGGCTTGTGTATTACAAACCATCATTCACTGCCATCAAAATCCGGATATTCAGATTTTTATACATGATTTTTGGATAAGGAGTACCTATCATAGAGTATTGGATTTTCTGGTAGAGATGCATCGGGTCGAAACGGCTGGAATTTTCACAATCAGAAACCCGGTGGACTTTAACCGGGTCAACGATCTGTACGATGAATATAAATATTTGCCTTATTGAACCTACTACTTTCAGGTCAGTACTGCCAAATTTATTTTATCCCACGGAAATTTTAAAATGTCAAGGAATCAATTGGGGAATGAGCAAAGCAGCGGTGGAACTTCTAACTCGCTACTCGGTTAAAATTTTTTAACTTTATCTTCGACGAGGATATGAATCCTGTTAAAGAAGTTCGATTTGAAGGGACAAAATATGACTTCAATCGGTATTTTATCTCAAGTGATGGTTTCTACCTGTCGCTGAATAATCCGGAAAATCCGGACTTTAATGAAGATTATTTACGGTTTGAGCGGATAGAATTATAGATGAAGTTGGTGTTATTTGGATTCTAACATTAGTTATGAAAAAGTTAAATAACAGATGAATTTAGGAGGTTATAATTATTATAATGTTAAAAAATGGGGAGGGGCTAGAATTTGAGCAAAAATTTTTACATTGTAATTATTAGCATAATACTATGAATTCCTTTCTAGTTTTTAACAAAAAAATCTTACAAGATGAAAAAGATGAAAAAGATGAAAAAGATGAAGTATTTTGGATTGATTCAGATTAAATTATTTTGCACATTAAGTGTGCTTGTATTGTTCATGTTTTTGATAACAACAAATCCCGCAAAAGCTGACGATGACGAGTCTACAAATTGTGGTTGTAATAGTTATGATTGTTTTTATGATTATGATTGGAATAATTGCCAAACATATTTTTTCCATGAAATTTGTGCAGTTGTTTGTTCCTAAAAATGGACAGATATAAAAAAAAGAGTTTTACAATTTTCGCATGGTTGTCCTTAATAAGCTTTATATGGTTGTCCGCATGTAATGATAATGATAGGTTTGTTAGAAGCGAGCGTTTAAAGCTCGTTGATTCAATAGCATTGCAAGCTTTGGTGTATACTCCTAAATCAACGCTATGTTGTAAATACCTGGACAATGGAGAAGGGGAATACATATTTTGGGGCAATCGTCCAAATGACTTTATAGAAGTCTTTAATCTTACAACAGGTAGACATATAACCACTATAAGAATTCCAATTGAAGGCCCACATTCGATACCAAATTTACTTGGAGGCTTCTCTGTAGTGAACATGGACACCATAATAGTCAGTACAGATCGGATTGGAAAGTTATATATGATTGATACCTCGGGGACGGGATATTATGATGTGATTAATCATACTGATACCAGTTACAAATCATTGAATAATTTGGTGAGTTTGAACTCAAATCTTCCATCTGACATCTATGAAATCAATAATAGCCTCATTATTCCATTTAGGATTCCCAATTTTCGCGATAAGCCTTCAAATGAGGTGATGCAGGAAATTCAATTATTTAAATTATTTAATAAAAATGATGGGACTTTAAGGAAATTGCCGATACCCGTCAATATGGATCTTTATAATAGTCTAAACTTCAGGATTTCCGGTTCAAATTGTTTTCTGAATGGAAGGCTTTATTTTCAATACGCCACAGACCATAAAATATATTTCACCGATGATCTCAATGGATCTAATTATAAAGATGTGCAATCCCGTTTTACCACGGATTTTGTGCCATATGGACGTTATCCACGAGAGCAATACGTATTAATGGAATTCATATACAAAGGTTTGCTTGCTGATGTCTATAACAACAGAATTATAAGGATCGTGAAGCTTCCTGTAAGGGATGTTCAGATAGCTGATGTGGAGAAAGAGGAGGACGGCGTCTATGAACGTGTGTCTGTCATGATTTTGGATGCTGGATTGAACTTATTGGGAGAGACACTATTCGAACATTCCAATTATTCCTGGAATGAATGTTTCATAGGCCGCAAAGGATTGTACATTTTACGGTCCCCTTACCATCCACATTATTCAGAATCAGAAATTACCTTCGATATTTTTGAATTAGAGGTCGAAATGGATTAGAATTTTTATGGTTCTTGTTTCCGCACATTCCCATATAGATACGGAAACGGCAGGTGCTGAGGATCTTGTGGCACGAAATAAACTAAGAGTAACTACACAGCCAAATGAAAAATCGACTCTTTTTGCTACAAAACCAAAGGGTGTCAGGACGATTTTCGGCTTAATTATTAGGATTAATGCCGGGCTACCATATCCCCGTTTGTAATGCGCTTGCTATCAGCAATATAGAAAGACAGAATGAAAGAAAAACCGGGCTCGGCAATCTTTCTCACGCGCAGGCCCACCCCCAAGCTTAGCCGATCCCATTCTCAACGATTGGATTTAATCTGTAATTCTCGACGTCGCCTTTCTCAGACGAAAAATAAGCAGGAGGTCACATTCGGCGTTGAGGCAGGGACTTAGCAATCGCTTCGCGCTTACCAATCCCTATACATATCATATGGATTGGTAAGTCTCTGCCTCAACGCCGCATTATGCCGGAATACAAATTCTTGATGGTTTTAGGAAGCGGCATTGAGAATATCAGGATAAATCCCTTTAGTGGGTGAAATGCCCGACCATAAATTCAGGGAAATTATATTTTTTTTTGACCTTGATAATGAGGTTGTTGTAAAGGGGGATATGGTAGCCGGCGGGTAGCTTGCGGGTTGCTGGATTGCTAAGCCCGATCCAGTAGCTCAAACCCCTTTAACTCATAGCGACTTTGAGAGATAAATGGCGAAAATCAACACAAATTACTTGGTGGCTGTGTAGTTAAAACTAAGAAAATTCCAGGATAACGGTAAGCAAATGAACCCTGGTATTTCTCATTATTTAATCTTCTCTTCAAACTGGTGAAATATAGAAATAGATGTAATACAGCGATGCTTTCATCATTCATTGGTAAAAATAGCCACATAACTGTTAAATACGACCAAAATTTATCTTAGATTCCGACAACACTGTATCTTGTAGGTTTGATAAATCGGTAGTTAAATCAAAGGACAATACTAAAGCCATGCTTCTCAAATATCAATTTTACATCTTATGTCTGATCTTGTTTTCAACAAGCTGCAAAGATGATCCGGGAATGTCTCCCAGGATCGAGTACAAGGGCCAGGGCGAAGTCATCAGTCTGCCTTTACCAGAATTTGCCTTGCCCAACACTTTTTGTTTGAAAGCCGCCCATTTTGATGGCAAGGACTTTCTCTATTTTTACAACGCTCCCACGTACCAGATTTATTATACGATTTGGATAGTCAGAAATTAATCAAAGTCGTTCAAATGTCGAAAGAAGGTCCTCATGCAATTAACGGCTTCAAGGGTTTCACAGCACTAGCGCACGATCTGATCATGATATCCTCCATCAACCGCAAGCTATATTCTATCAATTTGAAAGGAGAGGTAGTCGATGTTATCGATTATAGCCGGATTGATGAGGGAAATGAATTTAGCAGGGCAGTAACATTGTCACAAAGTGACAACGATGTATATAAATTTACAGAAGCGTCCAAAATAAGCAAAAAAGACATGGTTGAGATTTTCCCTAACTTTAGGGTTGAATCAAAACCAAAACCATGTCCAAATCTAAGATAAGCCTTTTTGCGCAAATGTTGGGATTAATTGATCGATCCAGATTTTCCAATGTAGTCAGAAAACACTATACGGACAAGTACGGCAAAGGGATTGACACTTGGAGACATTTTGTGAGTATGATGTTTATTATAACTGGAAGATGTAAGCTCTTTAAGGAAAATCAGTATTCGAATGCGGAGTGCCAGAGGTAACCTACCCATCTCAGGCTTTCAGAGCAGAGATAAAAGACTGGAGCAAGAGCTTCGGTTTCAGCATCTAAATTTGTTATACTACGGTTAAATACTTTGTCAAATACACCATTTTGATGATTTCATGCATCTTATAGATATCATGCAATCAATTACTCATCGCTAATGGACAAATTGTACTGCTTATTCCTTCTCATCTTATTGTCGGGTTGTAATGAGGCATCACACAATTTCCAAAAAGTCACTTATAGTGGTCAGGGCAAAGTCATCACCTTGCCTTTGCCGGAATTTGCTTTGCCTACCACACCGTGTCTTAAGGCAGCACGCTTTAATAATCAGGGCATTTTGTATTATTTTAATTCTTCGAAACGACAGATTCTGATGTATGATATTGGCACGGAAGAATTAATTCATACTATTCAACTATACAGGCAGGGGCCAAATGAAGTGAATGGAATCATGGGGTTCACTGTGTTGAAGCGGGACCGGGTTATGATATCCACTTACCCCCAAAAGTTGTTAACCGTTAATCTTGAAGGAGAAATTGTGGATGTCATAGATTACAAAATGTCAGGAAAGGACGGTGAATTTTCCCGTCCTATCACTCTAAATTCATACGATAATAATGATATGAAGATTTTCTTCGCTTTGAGCGAATTGATCTTCAGGTATTTTTATTGGAACAATTTCCTCTGTTCGTATGAAAGTATTGTTTGAATTAATGTTATTGTTATGTTAAAAATTGGGTGGGGGGGGGTAAAATTTGAAATGAAAATTATTAGCTTGAAAAAAGTGATATGAAATATTTACTATTTTCAATTTTTAACAAAAAAATTTTCAAGATGAAAAACAACAGGTTGGTTGCTTTAGCTTTATTAGAAGGTACCTGTTTGTGGTCAAAATCTTTTGCAGATGGAAGTGAACCGTATTTGACTCATTTTGATGATGATTGTACAGGATATACTTATATCTGTGGTGTGGTAGAAGGATAGCAGTAATAAGGATAGAGGTGAAATTGAAGTAAGAATTTATACCAGTTTCACCTTTATTATTTGGCTAATCAAAGAAAGGTATAGATGTTACAATATTGGATTATAAATTGCTTGGTATTATGAACTATAAAAGTTTAGCTATTTTAATAATATGTATTACATCAATTGCTTCATGTACCAAAACATCCAGTACAATACAAAAGATTGATTATCATGGTGAAGGTTATATTATTTCACTACCCCTATCAAAGTCTGCATTACCTACTACCTTTTGTTTGAAAGTTGCGAGGTTTAATGGAAAGGATTACCTCTATTATTATAACAAAACCACTTATCAAATATTAATTTATGAACTGGACAGTCAGAGTTTATCTGATGTTGTCCAAATTAAAGAAGACGGTCCTCATGGAATTACCGGTTTCAAAGGATTCACAGTATTAGCGCGTGATTTGATAATGATATCCTCTATCAACCGTAAGTTATATTCTATCAACTTGAAAGGTGAAGTAGTAAATGTTATCGATTATAGCGGTGCTGTTGATGGAAATGAATTTACGCGGGCAGTAACATTGTCACAAAGTGACAACGATGTATATCAATATAAGGGTAAATATATTATTCCACAGGAACCGCCCTATAGAAATGAAAGTAATGTAATGCTTTCAAATACCATGAAAGTTGGGACAAGTATCTTTATTTCTGTTGAAGACACTAAACAAAGTTTCAGTTTACAAAAGCTCACTGAAGATGTTGTTTCAGAATTCCCTGAGCATGCAACTTTGCAAATGACCTCCACCTTTGAGAATGGAACATTGTACTGGTCATATATAGAAACTATGAATATTTATTATACTAATGTCAATGGGCCAGGACAAATAAATATGCTTGAAATATCATTTCCGGGTGAAACTAATCAGGATGATCCACAAAGTTTAGGGCTTTTTAGGTTCTATGCCGAATCAACATTATGTAGACGATTAATATTCGACCCTTATCAGGAAAAATTCTACAGGATGGTCCGCTATGGAGTAAAAAATCCTGATGATAGATATGGACAGGATATTCAATTTTTAACCCGCTACCCGGTCAAATTTTCCATCTTTGTATTCGATCGTGATCTCAAACTTGAAAAGGAAGTTTGTTTCGAAGGTACAAAATACGTATTCAACCAGTTTTTTATTGCCAGCGATGGTTTCTACCTGTCCCTGAACAATCCGGAGAATCCGGACTTTGATGAAGATTATTTACGGTTTGAGCGGATAGAATTATAAAGATGAAGGTACTGGTTTTTTTATTAATTATTCTGATTAGCTTCTGGATAGGTTGTGAGGATGAAAAACTGGAAAATAGTGATTCATTGAGACAGTTCGCTGAAGCATATCAGATTGAGCCAGAGGAAAATATTTCCGGATTTTTGTTCCTTCCACTCAGCGGATGTGAAATCTACATCGATCCTCTGTTAAGTTATATGAAAACCTACTGGCAGTGTGAAAGAACAGATGAAAATTCGCGAATGGTTTTGAGTGCAGACTGGCCCAAGCAACTGGGTATCATGACCAATTATACGAAGGAAACAATCCCGGATTGCATCATTTTTGACAGCGTCAATGTCGCCTATTTTAGTGGCCTGGTATTCAATTCTCCCGTAGGATATGAAAAGGGTGAAAGCAATGAATACAAAAAGATAGATCCGGGTACGGATGAATGGAGTCGATTTCTGGAAAAGCACTTCAATTTCAGAATCGTAACTATGGAGTAGAATTTATTTTAATTATTTTTATAGAAACCAAAAATTGAGCACATGGCATAATACGAGGGTCATTCTAAGCGGAATTGTAATCTGTTTGATATGTCTGGGTGGATGTAGTAAAACCCCGGATCCGATCCACTATGGTCAGGATAATGCACTGTGGATCCAGAGTAAGTTCTTCAGGGGATATGCGCCTACTTCAGGGGATACGCTTAGTGTTCGGGAGTTGTCAAATCTGTATAGAGGACATTCACAGGCAATCCGGCGATCTGTTAACATTGATTCGTTTTCTGAAAACCGAAGGTGATTTTTCATTGGATCACATATACATAATGACAAGTAGTTATGGGAATATTCCGGCATTTGAGGTTTTGAACAAGTTGGAAGGAACGATTGGGGGAATGATATGCATAAGCGGTGCTTCTCCGGACCACTACTCAACCTGGCCACAGTCATTGGCAAAAGATCAGTTTAAAGGGTATTACGGAAATCATGACCTGACAACGAAAGCTGCGTATGAATTTCTCATGTTAAGTGGAGGTCAACCGGAAAATTCCATGATTGTCTTGCAGGGCGAAGGGCATTTTTTTCATAAAACCACTTCCTGGGCTCAAATTTGTCATGATTTTCTTAAATTGAGTGATTGAATATTTCAACCTGAATACTTCGATTAATCGTACAGGAATGTTGCCAAATGAAAAATTGACCAAAATGCTGAAAACCATTTTTCATTCTTGTTTCCTTCTTTTTGTTCTCCTGTTTATCATCATTGGATGTAAAACGCAGGTAGATGAACCTGACCCGGAAACTATTGGCATTAATAACCATGTCTCCAATCCCGTCATGGAAGTCGTCGTTGCGGAAGCCATCCAGGGGGATTTCGAAACGACCATCCAGGCGCAGGGTGTATTGCGAGCTGAAAAAAAGCTGGAACTCGTGTGGAATGCACAGGGGTATATCAACGAGCTTTCGGTGCAAAATGGGGACCGGGTGAAAGCCGGGCAGGTCCTTGCCCGCCTGACTACGCATGAACTAGAGGAGGATCTCCGGCAAGCAGAGATCAACCTGCAGAAGGCACGCCTCAACCGTGAAGATATGCTGATCAGCGGAAGGCTGGACTCCTCCATACTCAACCCGGAAAAGCTGGAGAATATCGACTTACTCAGTGGATACCGCCAGGCAAGCTTCGATGTAGAAGTCATTCACGGCGAACTGGACCATCAGCATATCACCGCACCTTTCGATGGCATCGTCTATGACCTTCAGCACGTGTCAGGTTCGTACGTCTCTCCGGGCCAAACCTTCGCTCACCTGGTCGATAATCGCGACTTCCGGGTTGAGTTTGAGGTGCTGGAATCGGAGCTGGGGTCTTTACATACCGGTCAGGACATCGAAGTACAGGCCCTTTCGGGTCAGTTTACACCGTTCACTTCGGCCATACAGCGGATACTGCCCGTGATCAGCGAAGAAGGCCTGGCTACCGTACTGGCACCAGCCCGGGGCAATGCCGCCGGGGCGTACTTTGATGGAATGAAAGTGGACGTGCAGGTGAAAAACACCCTACCGGACCGGCTCATCGTTCCGCGATCCGCCATTGTGATCCGGTCCGGCCGCCAGGTGATCTTCGTTTATGATCCGGATACGCACCAGGCGAAGTGGAATTATGTCACGACGGGGCCGGAGAATGCGACGGAAGTAGTCATCACCGAAGGAATCAAAGCAGGAGATCAGGTTATCGTGGAAGGCAACCTCAACCTCAGCCACGATGCCCGGGTCAGGCTGATTACTCCGGAATCCCAAAATGAAAACTGACCATGCTCCATTTTCTCATCAAACGGCCAATCGGTGTCTTTCTGACCTTCGCCATGTTTGTGGTCCTGGGTGTTTTTCTGTTTCCACGTATTCCCATTTCCCTGTTACCCGAGGTGGATGTTCCCTATCTGCGCATCCACGTCAATTATGCGGGACACAGCGCTGAATCCATCGAAACTGCGGTCACCAGGCCGATCCGCCTCCAGATGCTCCAGGTCAGCGGCATCGAAGACGTGTGGTCTACCACCGAAAACGGTCGCGCAGAATTGGAGCTGCGGTTTCGCTATGGACAGGATATGTCCCTGGCTTACATTGAAACCAACGAAAAACTGGATCAGATCGCTTCACGCCTGCCGCAGGACCTGGAACGCCCCCTCGTCAATTACAACAGCCTCAACGACCTGCCCGTCCTCTTCGTCTCGGTGACGCCTGAAGATGCGGAACGAACAGATTTTGCCGAGTTTGGCCTGTTTTGTAAAAATGTGATCAAACGCCGGCTGGAGCAGTTGGATGCGGTGTCTTTCGTGGACATTACGGGTTACGATGAGTCTGAAATCCGAATTATACCGGATTATACGGCTCTTCAGCAGGTCAATCTGGATGAATCCGACCTGGCAGCGGCGATCCGGCAGAACAACGTGAACCTGGGCAGCATTTTGCTCAAGGACGGACAATATCAGTTTGATGTACAGTTCAAAACCCGCCTGACTACACTGGATGACATCCGCCGGATCGGTATCCCGGCAGCGGGCCGGCTCATTCCGCTGGAAGATGTGGCTGAAGTAAGGAAAGCCGCCCACGAAGCCCGGGGCAGGTATATGCACGGGGAAGAAAGAGGTGTTCTGCTCTCCGTGTTGAAACAACCCGATGCCAATATCTTCACCATGAAGGCGGAGATCGATCAGAGCGTACGTGAACTCAGAACCGATTATCCCACGATTCACCTGAATACCACGCTGGACCAGTCCCAGGTATTGCGGATTTCGATCGACAATCTCCGCAGTGACCTGATCTGGGGAGCGTTGTTTGCGGTGCTGATCCTTTTTACCTTTTACCGACGCCTGTCCGCTATTTTCCTGATTGCGGTGGTGATCCCTTCGACCATCATCAGTTCCCTTCTGCTGTTTTATCTCTTTGACCTGTCGATCAATATCATATCCATCTCCGGACTGATCCTCGGTACCGGCCTGATGATTGACAATTCGATCATCATCATTGAAAATATCACGCAATTCCGGCAGCGGGGCTTGTCGATGAAGGAGGCGGCGGTCCGGGGGGCCGGTGAAGTTTTCGTTCCGTTGCTGACGAGCATGCTGACGACCTGCGCGGTGTTTATCCCGCTGCTGTTTATGAGCGGGGTGGTCGGGGAATTGTTTTATGAACAGGCGATATCCATCACGATCTGTCTGACGATGTCCCTGGTCATCGCTTACATCATCATTCCCGTGCTGACCGAGCTGCTGGGCATAGATCTTTCCCTGAAGAATGAGCTGCATTTTCTCGAACGATACCACCATCGTTTACTCGATTTTTCCTTCCGGTGGAAAGGCCTGGTAGTCCTGGGGTATGGAGCCATCCTCGTGGCTGGGATATTGATGATTGGTCCGATGAAGAAGGAAGCTTTTCCGCCGATCAGCCGCGACGGACTGGAGTTTTTCATCGACTGGAATCAAAATATCACGCTTGAAGAAAATGTCATCCGGGCGGAGGAACTGATCCGGGAAGTCTCGTCCCGGAGTACGGAAGTGCATCTGCTGGCTGGTGAACAGCAATTTCTTCTGGACCGGTCAGGGCAGAGTATCCAGGAATCCAGGCTGATCTGTATTCAGTCGGATCCCGCCGTCCAACAGGAACTGATCGATGAAGTCCGGCAGTTCTGCGCGGCACGTTATCCCGATACGCGGATCCGGCACCAGTATCTGGAAAATTCCTTTGATGTAATTTTCCGCACCGATCCCAATGATCTTTATATCCAACTCAGACCATCCAGTCCGGTTGATCCCCCCGGAGTGGAGGAAGTGGCGGAATCGTTTGGTAGGATCCGAGCGGCGGGATATTCGATCGACGAGGTCAGCCGGACGGAAAATCTGGTCCTGCACATCGATGAGGATAAAGCCGTTCAATACCAGGTGCCGGTCAGTGCCATTCGTCAGCGCCTCGAAGCCCTGCTCAACACTTACCGGCTCGGAGTATTATCCGGAACGCAGGGAGACAATCTGGAAATCAATATTCACCAGCCGGGACCGGAGGAAAAAAGACTTGTCCGCGCGCGGGCAGAGGATGGTGATCTGTCGCAATCCATCGGATCTGTCGCAAGGGCGGGCGGATTTAAGCAACAACTCCGCTCGACTATGATCCGCAATACTGCCAATACCCTGGTTCCGCTGCATGAATTCGTCGCGGTGGATTATTCCACGGGATTTCGGGAACTGCGGGCTACGCGGATGGGCGAATCATTCATTATTCCGGTTCGGGAATTTGACAAATCGCAATACGAAGACTTGCGGGCGACACTGTCCACGCTGGATGATTTTACCTATACGCTTTCCGGGCCGTTTTTCCAGAATCAGGAACGGATGAAGGAACTGTTTTGGGTTTTGCTGGTATCGCTGCTGTTGCTTTTTATGGTCATTAGTGTAGAATTTGAATCGATTCGGATGGCTTTTGTGATCCTGCTAACCATTCCATTTGGTATAGCGGGATCGATTGTGACATTGTACCTGGCCGGGCAATCGTTATCAATACTATCGATGATCGGAATCGTGGTCATGGCGGGGATCATGGTCAACGATGCCATTCTCAAGCTCGATATGATCGTCCGGATGCGCGAGGAAATGGGTGAGCGGGAGGCCATATACCAGGCGGGTATCAGAAGGGTGAAGCCCATCGTGATGACTACATTTACGACCGTTCTGGCCCTGGTACCCATTTTGTTCAGTGCGGGACTGGGTGCGGAATTGCAAATCCCGCTGGCCTTTGCGGTGATCGGAGGGGTAATCGTGGGCACCTTTGCCAGCGTGATGTTGATTCCGCTGATTTATTTGATGTTGAGAAAGAAATAATACCATAAACACCGTGAAATACGCCTGGAAAATAGTTTTTTTCTCTTTTTTTATCGCTCTGGCGGGTTTTACACTCATCCCCCGACTCAATGTACAGTATTTGCCCAGCGGAGATAGTCAGTACCTGAGAATGACCTATTCCGGATATGGAATACCGGCGGAACAACTGGAACGGGAGGTATGCGTGCCGCTGGAATCTTCGGTGGCTTCCATGCGGGGCGTGAAGGAAATCCGGAGTCGTACCCGGGATGGTTCCGGGTATGTGGACGTAGAGCTCAATCGATTCGTCGATATGGCTTTTTTTAGGTTTGATCTGGCTTCTCGAATCCGCCAATTGTATCCCAATTTTCCGGAAGGGGTGAGCTACCCTGTGATCGAGGTAGCGCTGGATGAAACGGCTGATCAATACGAGGAACCTGTTCTGATCTATTCCATCAGCGCTCCCCGTGCCGTATCCTTTCTCGCACAATACGCGCGGGAGACCATTTCTCCCCGCGTCGGCCATCTGGAAGGCGTCTCAGAGGTGCGGATCAGCGGGGACCGCGATAAACAAATTCAAATCGATCTCGATCCGTATCAGATGGATCACCACGGAATCAGTGTGGAGGATCTTCGCTCCATAGTGAACCACAGTTTTGAAGACCGGGCCATCGGCTTGTGGGCACAGCCGAACCGGACTATGCTGTCGGTACGCCTGGAAGGGAACTTCCGAAGGGATTCCACGGATATTTTAACCTATCTGCGCGATCTCAGAATGCCTTCGGCCACGACTGAATTACTGAAACTCCATGACATCGCAACGGTTTACTGGAAAGATCAGGAGGTATCCTCCTATTACCGGATCGATGGCCAGAATGCCCTGCGTCTGCTCATATTTCCGGAGCCTGGTACCAATCACATCGACCTGGCGGCGGGTATCAGAAGCGAAATGGCCCAAATACAGGACCTGCTCAGCGATGAAATCCATGTTACCCTTGAAAAGGACAATACCACATTCCTGAAGGATGAACTCTGGAAAAATTATCAACGCACGGGGCTATCCCTGGCTATTCTATTGCTGTTTGTGGTGATCTCCTATTTCTCCTGGAAGCCTGTACTCATCATTTTCTCAGGCATCGTGGTGAATCTGGGCCTGGCTTTTATTCTGTATTATTTTTTCCGGATAGAGCTCAATCTATACGCCATCGCGGGAATCACGGTCACTTTTGGCATCATCATCGACAACAGTATCGTGATGATTCAACATGTTCGGACGCAGCGCAATCGACTGATTATCATGTCCCTGTTGACCGCTACCCTGACCACACTTACGGCGCTGATCGTCATTTTCTTTTTGCCGGAAAGCCTAAAGGTGCAATTGCGGTATTTTGCCCTGGTCATCATGATCAATCTTGCTGTTTCGCTGCTGGTGAGCTTGTTTTTTATACCTGCACTGATGCATCTGCTGGATTATGACCGGCCTAGTGGCAAATCCTACCAATTGTTTACCTGGTGGAACCGGTTCTATGCCTGGTATCTGTCGAAGACGCAGCGGAGAAAAGCCTGGTGGGTGACTTTTCTGGTTTTATTGTTTGGTCTACCCGTGTATTTGCTGCCGACATACTGGTCCGGCCAGGATTGGTACAACAAGTCGATCGGAAGTAACTGGTACCGGGATCATGGGCGACCGGTGGTGAATAAATTGCTGGGCGGTACGTCCAGGTTGTTTGTTTACTATGCCTACGAACACGGCGGATTCCGGGACCAGCAGGAAACCCGACTGCAGATCCAGTGCCAAATGCCGGAAGGTTCGAGCCTGGAACAAACCAACGCCCTGATCGCTCATCTGGAAAATTATATGCATGGCTATTTGGGACCCGTGCGAACGTTTACGACATCTATCCGGGGCGGCGGACAGGCTGAAATGGCCGTTTTTTTCAATAAATCCGCCGGTCAGGCATTCCCTTTCATCCTGAAAGATCAGGTTGTGATTTTCTGCAGCCAGTTTGGCGGCGCCCAATGGAATGTGTACGGCGTAGGACAGGGGTATTCCAATTCGTCCCAGACGCGGCCGCCTACATTTGGCATACAGTTTATAGGATACGACCGGGATCAACTGGCGTATTACAGTGATATCATCAAGGCCAAGCTGGAGCGGCATCCCCGAACGCAGGATGTGCAGACCAATACCTCCCTTTCCTGGTTTGGCGGCATAAAAAATGTTTATGCGATGGATCTGAATATTCAGCGGCTACACGAAGAAGGTCTCAATATGTCCGATTTCAGGCACATCATGAACTACTTTGACATCCGCGATAATCTGCTGTACCGTCAACCTTCGCTTCCTGAAATCGAGTATTCTATGCGATATCCACATGCCAGCCGGTGGTTGATGGAGCATAAACCGGTGTGGTATGAGAACAGGCCGTTGGATCTGGGATCGATGGTGTCGTATCAGAAAGAAGAGATCGCTGAAAGTATCGTAAAGGTCAACCAGGAATATGTGCAGAGTATAAAATTTGAATATACGGGGTCGCATAAATTCGGCGAACAATTCCTGGACGAAGTGATCGCAGAAATGGAGCTCGTTCTGCCGCTGGGATTCCGGATGGAAAAGAAGGAATTCAGTTATTTCCAGATGAATGACGAAACCCGTAGTTATGCGTTGCTGATCCTGATCATTGGCTTGATGCTGGTCATTCTGGCTATTCATTATGAATCATTCCGCTGGCCCTTTGTGATCATATCCATCATCCCGTTGTCTTATATCGGGATTTTCCTGATTTTCTACTGGACCGGCACGAGTTTTGACCAGGGGGGCTATACGTCTTTCATCCTGGTGACGGGGATTTCGGTGAATGGTCTCATCTATCTCATGTCGGATTACAAACAGTTGCTCGATCGGGGCGTATCAGCCCTGCAGGCATATCAAATGGCATTTGAGCAGAAAATATTACCGATATTTCTCACCATAATCAGTACGGTGGCCGGATTGTTACCTTTCGTGGTCATCGGGCAGAAAGATGTGTTTTGGAGCAGTCTGGCGGTGGGATCCATTGGCGGATTAGTGTTTTCGTTCATCGTGTTGGTGCTTTTTGCACCGGTGATGCTGAATCTGAAGGGAAAAGGGTAGCGAAGGAGTCGAGGTTATTGCAGTCTTTTTTTAATAACCCAAAATTTACCCTAAATTGGACCGTAAAATAAGAACTATGACCCATAAGCATAAAAGAATACTAATTACCGGTGCCACTTCGGGGATCGGACTGGCTACGGCTCGTGTGCTGGCCGAAGAAGGGCACGACCTGATCCTGACAGGTCGTCGGGCAGAACGTCTGGAGGAATTGAAAACCGAACTCTTGCGGGATCATCCGGGTGTCCAGGTAACGATCCTGATCTTTGATGTGCGGAACCAGCCCGAGGTGGAAAACGCGTTGCGATCGCTGCAAGATCAGGCCATCGATGTGCTGATCAATAATGCCGGTCTGGCAAAAGGTTTTTCAGAGATTCATGAAGGCAGTTTGGAGCATTGGGAACAAATGATCGATACCAATGTCAAGGGTCTGCTCTACGTGTCCAAAATAGTTTCCGGTTGGATGGTGAAACGGGAAAAGGGGCAGATTATCAACGTATGTTCGGTAGCGGGCAAAGAACCGTATCCCCGGGGCAACGTGTACTGTGCGACTAAGCATGCCGTAGATGCGTTGACGCATTCCATGCGGATCGACCTGCACAAATACGGCATCCGGGTGGGCCAGGTGTCACCGTCCCATGTGGAAGAAACCGAGTTTGCCGAAGTCCGGTTTGACGGCGATAAAGCACGCGGTCAGGAGGTGTACCGGGATTTTCAGCCGTTGCGGAGTGCAGATGTAGCCGAGATCATCGCGTTTATGATCAGCCGTCCCGCCCATGTGAATATCGAAGACGTGGATGTCTTCGGCAGCCAGCAGGCGACTGCAACCATCGTGGACCGGTCGGGACGGGATAAGTTTGTGGATTAGTGAAATGGGAATGCGCAGGCCATCTGTTTTGAAAAAACCGGGCCTAGCAATACCTTTTCTTATCAAGGGTTTTTAAAGAATCTTTGTATATTACCCTTTCTAAATTTAAAATCATGACCACAAATCGACGTTCCTTCTTCAAGAAATCGGGTCTTGGCCTTACGGCACTGGCCACGGCTCCTTTGCTGACATCCCGGCCTTCGTCTGCGAAAGAAAAACTTTCTGCTCCGCGCAAAATCTCATACGAACTGGGTATGGCAGGTTATACTTTTGTCAAATTTCCATTGGAAGATGCGCTGCGGATGACACAGCGGGTGGGTATAAAGCACTTGTGTATCAAAGATTTTCATCTGCCGCTGGACAGTTCGGATAGCGACATCGCGGCCTTTCATAAAAAGTGTGGTGAATACGGGATTAAAGGGTATGCGGTAGGTCCCATTTACATGAGAGATGAGGGTCAGGTGAATCGGGCTTTTGAATACGCCAAACGCGTTGGGGTTAGCCTGATCATCGGCGTTCCCAATCATGAATTACTGCCATTGGTGGATGAAAAAGTGAAGGAATACGATTTCCGGGTGGCCATCCACAATCACGGGCCCGGCGATAAATTGTATGCCACGCCAGCGGTGATTTATGATAATGTCAAAAATTTCGACCACAGGATTGGCATCTGCCACGACGTAGGACACACGTGGCGGTATGGCTTTGATCCGGTTCAGATGACGCTGGACTACGGCGAGCGGATCTACGATATGCATATCAAGGATGTCACGGAAGCCACTACAAAGGGTTCATCCTGCGAAATGGGGCGCGGTATCATCGATTTTCCGGCCTTGTTTGATGCGGTAGCCCGGACGGGATATTCCGGGAAGTGCAGCATCGAGTTTGAAAAGGACAACACCGATCCGCTGGCAGGTATCGCCGAATGCGTCGGGTATTACAACGCGGTGCAGGATATGATTTAGGGGTAACCCTTGCGACTGGTCTTCAGAGCTGGCGCTCCTTCGGAGTTTACCTCCCAACTGCAAGGCGGGAGGCTGGCACTCC
>CBFGVZ010000036.1:0-21935 GCA_965652315.1 uncultured Saprospiraceae bacterium
TTCAAATCTATAAACTCCTCCAGCGCACTTTGAAACTTGAACCGGCTTTCCAGAAAGTGAATCTTCTTTCCGAAGCTCCCTTTTTCTTTAAATCTGATAGTTGCAAGATGAAACAGGCCCAGGTTGGTCTCTGTAATCGATTCTATGTTGTGAAATGGGTAACGATAAGTCTTCAGATAATTGGTTACATACACGAAATCCGGATCGATTTCGACCCTCTTGAGTTGCAGGCAGGTGAAATACAGAAAGGCCAGTCCCGACAGGTAAAACAAAATAAGACCGATCCGGAAATAGATATTGTCCAGAACTGCGGGAAGCTGAGACGTGAGTAATAATCCAATCGTAAAAGCACCGAAAAATACGGTCCAGAAAGTGGGCAGGAATAACCGGAAAAACAAAGTGAGCGATGAACTTATTCTTCTAGTCGAGCCCATCCGCCTTCATCTTTTCTTCTTCCTGCTTTTCGACTCGTGATACCACTTTGATACTCAATTCGTACAGGCCATAAAGTGGGATCGAGATCATAATTTGCGTCATGACATCAGGAGGCGTAATTATGGCAGAAACAACCAATATAACTACTAGAGCAATTTTCCTGTATTGCTTGAGATCCCGGGCTGTAATCAATCCAATTTTGGCCAGCATAAACATGACCACCGGCAATTCAAAAATCAAACCCGTGGGTAGCGTGTACATCATCAGATTGTTAATATAGGAAGTCAAAGTTGGCTGAGCGACCGTCTCACCAAGATTGTAATTGGTCAGAAAAGTAAGTGCAAATGGTGTAATTATAAAGTATCCAAACAATACTCCGATTAGAAAAAGAGTCGAACAAATACCCACAATACCCCGCGCAGCCGTCACTTCCTTCTTATACAATCCCGGTTTGACAAATTTCCACATTTCGTAGAACACATACGGGAAAGAAACAATAAATCCCAAAACGATGGATACTTTTATGTGCGAGACAAACTGTTCTTCTATCTTAAAAGCCTGAACCTGAAACTCAGGAGGACTAAAGCATAACGCATCATTGACCCAGCAAAAAAAACGGTATGTCAGAAAATCACTCTCCTTGGGGGCAAAAATGATATTTTGAAAAACAAAATTTTTCATCACAAACACCACAATAGCGATGATCATTATCCCGCAAATGGCCCGGATAATATGCCATCGCAATTCTTCCAGATGATCGAGGAAAGACATCTCCTGATTGTCTTTCTTCGCTTCATCAGCCACCTCAAGTTTATCCACATCTATTTGATCTAATGGCATCTCAAGTTGAAAATTTTGTAAGGACTGCAAAAATACTCAATTTGTGGAATATATATGCTCTACCTTTGACTGGATTTTTGCATGCCTTACCTTTAACAAATCGTTTGTTTAGTTTTTCGTAGCTGAAAGGCTCGATCTGAAGAGTGGGGTATAATATCTACAAAGTAATTCAGTTTAATAATTCTAAAATCGTGCATATGTTCGAAAATTTGTTTGGAAACCTCGAAGAACAACAGGAAGCTTTACGGGAGAAGCTTGAGTCTATTGAGCTGGAAAGTTCCGTGTCAGACGGGGCCGTTATCGTGAAAGGGAACGCCAAAAGGGAAATCCTGGATATACATATCGATCAGAACAAGATTGACATGACTGACATGGAACAGCTTGAGGATCTGCTGGTCATGGCTGTGAATGACCTCATTTTGATGGCATCAGAAGCGGAACACGAAGAATCACAGAAATTGATCAATAAAATGATGCCTCCCGGTCTGGGTGGATTGTTTGGAAAATGATACTGTATGCAATGGAAATTTACATGGGGTGTGATCTTTTGCTTTCTGACCTCGATGGGGTGGGCACAGGTGGATGTGGCGCAGGCTCTGAAAGCCCGTTATAGCTTTGATCAGTGCGACGGCCATGATGACACAGGGAACAATTCCACAGGAGACGTCATGGGTGCCCAGTGCCAGTGCGGTGTGTCAGGAGAGTCCATGTTTTTCAACGGGGAAGAAGACCATATTCAGTTCAAGGGAAACATCAACGAATACTTTAAAGCGAACAATTTCACGATCAGCTTCTATTTCAAACCCGCTTCCACTGTGCCCAACTCGGTCCTGCTTTCCAAATACGAAAGTTGTGATGACGAAACCGGATTTGTCCTGCGATATGGGAACGGTAGTGTGGCAGTGTCCCTCAAAGGCATTACCGGAATCGAGAACAGTCTCAATGTGAAGCTTCAAAGTCAGGGATGCTGGATTCATTTGACTCTTGTGAGACGTGGATCTGCTATCGAATTGTACGAAAACGGCGTCCTGATCGGTAAGGATGACAATGGCATCCGTAATGCTGATATCACATCATCAAGTCTTTTGACACTAGGAAAAGGTCATTGTGATACTCCTTACGACAGACCCTTCCGGGGAAATATTGATGAGTTGCAGATATACAACCAGCCCCTGTCGGCGCTTCAAATTCAAAAACTGTTGATCCCGGTGGACCAGATTCTGACTCAGGATACCGTGGTGGCGATCGGGGATTCTTTCTCTCCTACGCTGGCCAAAACCTGTGCTGCCGATATATCCTGGTATCCGGCTGGAGTGGCATCGCCCTCCAATGGTCCCAATCCAGAGATTACGATCTCCGAATCAACAACCATCCGTGCTACCTTCAACCACGGGAACTGCGTGGCCCGGGACAGCATTCAGGTTCGAGTCGTAAACAGCGAGGAAATCGAATGTGAAAATATTCCCATGCCGAGTGCTTTTTCACCCAACGGTGATGGCCTGAATGATACCTATTTCATTACTTTACCGGGTGCAATAGACGAACTCATTACATTTGAAATTTTCAACACGTGGAACGAACTCATTTTTCGGACACAGAATGCTTCTGATATGTGGGACGGAACCTTCGACGGGCAAAAACTCAATCCCGGAGGCTTTCTCTACAAAATCAGGTATCGTTGCATGAACCGCGAATTTGTGAAAACCGGAGAATTTTTACTATTAAATTAACCCAGAGGATGCATCCCGGTCAATTGGGAGTATAACCAGCACCGTCTGTGGCGCTCTTCCAGGCATTTTGCCCTCCCACTACGGGGATCGAAAGGGTAGTGGCATTGATGTCCACGCTCAACTTCGTCCCCGGGTCAGGCCACAAAGTAAATTCCCGGTCGCTGGAAAATATCATGAGCGCAATCTGCTTCCCTGCCGGTATGATCTGGTCATCGGGCTCAAGTTCAAAGGTCATTTCGTAGAACCTGCCCGGAATAAGGCTTTCACTTTCTGAGACCGATTTGTGATTTTGCAGGTCGGCCCACCCCCGGGTGATGATATTATCATAAATCGGGGCGTTCGGAGTTTTATTCCAGGGTAATGCCACAAGGTATACGGACAAATTCACTGCCGGCTTGTCCGCAGAGGCGCGAATTTTGATTTCGGGAATGCCGGAAAGGTGGATGTCTTCTTTCAGAACCGGCGAAAGGTACAGCAAGCGGTGATCGCTGATCCTCTTTTGTGCCAGTTCCGATGCAGTAAAGTTCACATTGTCCGTCAGCGTTTCTATTTTATTAGGGGATATCCGGGGCCGGGAAGTTGTCAATTGACCTGCTTCCGATCCGCCGGGCAATAGATAGAGTCGAACCGGATAGGCCTCCGGGTTCGGGTAATCGAAATAAGCTTCCGGCTGTGTCCGGTCCATGCCCTCACGGACGATCCAGGCACGTGGATCATTTTCCACTCCATTTTCTACTCCGTGGAGATAACGGCTGAACCATCGGTTCATCATCCGCATCGGTGGAGGACCACCATGTCCCCCCTGGTGGTAAAATATCTGGACCGGTAATCCCATTTCCCGGGCTTTTTCATAGATTCTATAGCTGTGCTCCGGCATCACATTCCAATCGTTGAAACCGTGTGACATGAGTAGAGCGGCCTTCATGTCCTCCATTTGATTCAGATAGTCTCTTTTCGCCCAGAAATCATTATAATCCCCCGTAATCCGATCCATTCCTGCAGCCATTTCACCATCCCGATACACGGAATCTGCCCAGGCTCTTTTGCTTGGCAAGCCACTGTGAATGAAATCGTAAAGCACATCGATGTCTTCTCCCAGGTAACCACCAGGAGACCGGACCAGGCCATTTGCGCGATAGTAATGATAGTATGAGGTATTGGGAGCGATCGGGATAATTGCTTCAAGCCCCTCTACACCTGTTGTAGCAGCAGCTATAGGTAGGGTGCCGTTATAAGAAGTACCCGTCATGCCTACCTTACCGGTCGACCAGTAAGCGCGCACTTCTTCAAAACCCGTTCTTGTCGAATATCCTTTGGCACGACCACAAAGCCAGTCAATAACGGCTTTGGGTGCCAGCGATTCATTGGGACCTCCTACCGTCGGTGAGCCATCCGATAAGCCCGTTCCAGGCGAGGAAGAATGGACGACGATATAACCCCGGGGCACCCATTGGCTTATGTGAGACCGGGAGATCACTGGTCGCATCTGATCGCCCCTGTAGGCAATGGGGTCAGGATGAAGTCGGGGCGGGGGTTTTTCACCTATTTCGTGTTCCACATCCCAGAAAATATCCCGGTTGGTTCCCGCTGTTCCCGCAAAATAAGGACTGGTTACATAAATGACGGGGAGTTTCAGGTTCATTGAATCGGTCTGATAGGGCCGGGTAACGCTCACGTGCATCCGATCCGGTCGTCCGTCCCCATCCGTGTCAAATTCTGTTTCCACCCACAGATCATGCTGGATATATCGATCCGGATCCGAAAATTCCGGAACGATCTGTGCCACTCCCTCTTTGAAAACCGGTCCGATTGTGGGCTGGTTTTCGACCAGTGCAGCACGTCGTGTGCAGGAGTTGAAACCGGTGAACAGAATGAGAATGGCAAGGAGGTAAAACATCGGTTGAATTCTATGGAATTTATCTCTGAGCATATATTATTGTAAATGCAGGCAGAAAGCCCTGGCGATGAAACAAATATTGCCGTTAAATATAGGAATAGATGTTGGATAATGAAGCGATTGCTATTAATATGAGCTCATAATTCACAACTCTTCACTTTTAACTATTTCGCGTATAACGCCCACAGGGTATCCACCTCATCGGCGGTGAAATCCTCATCCGCCATAATGACCCGATACTGCAGCGTATAGGTTTGTCCCGGTTCCATTACCCAATCGCGGTCCTGGGTGGGATTGAAATTAATGTAAACGTTCTCTTTACCACCGTTGGTGCCAGTTGGCCAGATCCGGATCAGCTCCGGGAAGTTGTAATTAGCGGGATTGGTCATGAAAATCACCGTACTGGTTCCGGATTGGTTGCCCGGTCCATTGACTTTCATCCATTTAGCCCGGGTGGCATTCCCATTGGATTTGTCCTTACCTTCGGAAGTCAATAGCCTGACGTTGTCATCGGACCAGTGCTGTGGTCCGCGCAATGAGAAACCTTCATATCTATATTCTTTGATGATCAGCGGCTTATCCGTGGAAGGACTCATATGATAAATAACGTCCAGAATGTAATAATCCCGGGATGGTGTTGGTGTCCAGATTCGGTAGGTCAAAAGTTCTTTAAGCACGGTTTGTTCTCCGAATCCAGGGTGTATGATATGATCCTGGATTACGGTAAATTCTGAGAACAACGGTCCCTCGGTCCAGCTCACCAGATCACTAAACCGGACGGTGCCCTGGCCCCGGTTCAGGTTCCAGAAATCGATTTCCTCCCCATTGTATTCGGTATGGGTCCAGGGGTGCCAGAGTCCGTAATGGTGGTAATGATCGGGCGGTTGAATTCTTGAAAGGAGATTGCCGTCGGGTGTGTTCAATGGATGAACAAATCCACTTCGGCTGTATATCTGAGATACCCCTTCCGGTACGGGCATCAGAGCATATCGGTAACTCATCACCAGCGAATCTCCGCTGAGAAAATGAAACGATTTTCCGTCGTTTTCAATCCGGATACCGACTTCTTTCGATCCAGCTTCTCGTCGCCATTGAAACTCGATGGGTTGACCTTCCTCTTTCAGATCCTGGTATCGGCCGTATAAGACATTGGACATACCTCTGGAAATTTGTGACGGTTGAGGGGTCCATTGCCCATCAATTTTTTGGTACAATTGCCAGGAATGGGTGGAATCCTCGCCATACAATTTCACTCCGTTGATTTCCTGATGAAATAGAAGGTCTGCCATTCCGGTGCCTTTGGAAGGAATGGCAAAAGAAACCGTCGTCACTTCCTGTGCCAAAACGTGGGGTGATTTACAAAAGATGATCAACAGAATTGCCAGGGTAGTGAATATCGGTTTCATATTTCAATTTGAGAGGAGGGACATGAATGGTTTTTTCAAAGTCTATTGATTCTCCAGGCTTTTTTCATATGCCTGCGTGGTGATAAAATATTTTGTCAGCATGAAATCTTTTTCCCACTCGGGTAGCTCTCCCGCTTTGAGGTAACTCAGGAATTTACGGGTCACTTCTGTAAAATGAGCTTCGTGTCCCACTTTATATTCTTCCGGGATATCAATCCTGATCTGATTATCGGTGAAGGTGTATCCGACTCCCGGCCATTCATTATGGATTTCATCCATCGCGGCGTTCAGATCTGTCTCCCATTGTGCCTGATCGATGGGTTCATGCGGCTGTACGTAAAGGATGGGCTTGAAATCGGTGGAGGCATCCTGTTTGATGACCAAATCGGATTTGGTACCCCGGAATATAGAAAAATGGGTATCCATTCCCCCGGGCGGAGCTTCAAAATTCCAGATCACGGAAGATTTTCCATATACTCCCCGAAGATTGAATATTGTTTCCCCATTGGACAGGACGTGCAAGATCGAATCTTTAATGATGTCCTTTTGCAGATAATCGGGATACGCATCCAGACCTGTGACCTTGTGGAATTCACTGGGCGTTAGGTCTGTTGCCCATTGTCTGGCTTTGGCGATCGTCACATCGGCCGGTTTCAGATTGGCCTCCGGAAACAGGGACCACATGATCAGATCCACAAGGTGGGTAGATACATCGACAATGCCAGCCCCCTGTTGGTCGATGTCAAAAAACCAGGCTGGTCGGATCAACGGAGAACCCGAAACCAATTTTGAAAAGTGATGTACACTTTCCTTGGTGATGGCCGGGTTGTCTGCACTACTTTCTGCTACTTCCCCGAAAATTTTAGGAAATTGTGACAGTCGTCGCTGGAGGATGGTGGTGATTTCAAACCGTTCGGTCATGATGTCATAGATCAGCAATCCTTTTTGTTCGGCTATTTCAAATGCCCTGACCAGTGTCTCGTAATTGGCGCCGTTGATCGCCATTGGTTTATCGGCGTAAACATGGATACCTTCTTCCACTGCCCGAAGGATATAATTGGTTTTCTTCTGATTGTTACCCGCCACGATCATAACGTTTCCAGGCTTGTCAGTAAACATTTTTTCTGCAAAATCTGGACCCGTATAGACGATTTCATTCCAGTGAGTCGGTTGATCAGGCCTGGTGTTGTATTGTTGGATCTTAGCGAGATGCATCTGAACGTCATCCCCTTCCGGGGCGTAAACGTAAGCGTTGGAATCCACTTCCGGATACATGTTTTTCTGGACGAGGGCAGAATGGAAGTGTCCCGGATCCAGGGTCATAATAGTGGCCAGTGGAGGATCACCCGGATCGGATTCCGATTCCTGGCCGGTCTGACATGCAACCGTCAACAGGGTCATTAAGGACAAAATAGCGAGTGTTCTAATCATGGAGCAGTAGGTTTTTCAAAGTTTTGTGCAAAATGTGTTCCGTAGGGTTGTCTTTGATAACGGGCCAGCATTTCATTGGCTTTGTCGTTGTTTCTGAAACGTTCATTCTCCGGATCCCAATACAATTTTCCCGGTATTTTCATTGCGATGTGATAGATCAGGCAGGCCGAGCAGGAACGATGGGCTACTTCCGCCGGGGAAATGGTCAGTTCCCTGCTCCGGATGCAATCCAGCCAGTTGCGGTGTTGTTCCGGGCTCTCGTACAGGTGAATCTCATCGGGGCCAATCTCCGAGGTTAGTATCTTCGGGTCGCTGGCCTGAAAAGGACTTTCCTTTGTCGCAGCTCCGGAAGGGTCTGAATCGGTGACCTGGACGTTGCCCCGGGTCACGAATATCCAGCCATCGGTACCCTCAAACCGGATACCATTGGGGAAATTTCCACTGACCTCCATTTCTACTCCATTGGCATAACGCGCTTTGACATTGAAATCACCATGCACGTTCCAAAGGCCCGATTTTGGAAACTGAGCGGTGGCTTCCATTTCGATTGGTCCGGTAAATTCTGTTCCCATCCCCCAGTGGGCGATATCGATGTGGTGAACGCCCCAGCCTGTGATCATACCTGCTCCAAATTGTTCACAACGCAACCAGCCGGGTCTGGAAAAATCGTGCTGCGGATGAACCCTTTTTTCCGTATAATAGACTTCCGGTGTGGAACCCAACCACATTTCATAATCCAGATTCTCCGGAACGGGCATGGGGGCTTCTTCTTCTCCGGATGGGTCCCCTGGCAATCCGACTTCTACGCGTTTGACCTGACCGATACGGCCATTGCGGACCAGTTCGCAGGCTTTGTGAAATTGGGGCCATGGGTCGAGTGACCGCTGCTGACTGCCGAGTTGAAATACTGCGCCGGTGCGGTGTATGGTATCGCTCATCATTCGCCCTTCTTCGATCGTGAGCGAGGTAGGCTTCTGCAGATAAATATCTTTACCGGACAGGGCTGCCTCCATGGCCGGCTGTGCGTGCCAATGATCGGGAGTGCTGATTATCACCGCATCGATGGATGGATTTGCCAGCATTTCCCGATAGTCCTGATAAGTCGCGACATCCATATAATCGTCCCCTTTGTTCTGCCCTTTGTAGTAATCCTGTACCCATTGTTTCCCCAGGTTCATGCGATTGCGGTCTAGATCCGAAACCGCCACTACCCGGGCCATATCCAGATTTTTGATCGTTTCCGGCAGGTCATGCCCACGGGCTATCCGGCCAAAACCGATTTGCCCGATCTGGATCATACTACTCGGTGGATTTTTGCCCAGGACATGCGCAGGAATGATATGTGGTACCATGAGTGCTCCGGCGGTTCCGAGTGTGCTGTTTTTGATGAAATTTCTTCTTTTCATAATGCGGTGATTTGTGGTGTTGATTATTGATTGTTGCGGGCATCAAGTACCCATTGGATCCCCCCCAGAATATGATTCATAAAAACCGGGTCATCGTAGTGCTCTGCCTCATGACCTAGCGAGGTATACCATTGATGACCCCCATCAAAATGATGACACCAGGTGACCGGAAAGTATTTGCCAAATGTATTGGCTGGGTATTCCTCATGGGCCTGAGGGTCATCGATGGAAGTCAGATCTGTGGCCAGAATCACATGGATGTCGGGGTTGAGTTCTTTCAGATAGTAGCTTTCGTCTTCGCGCTGCCAATAATCTGGAACTGGAGTGGCGGAAGGATGATCGGGATCGATTTTTACAATATTGAAACTCTGAAACCGGGAATGACGGAAAAACTTTCCCCCAAGCATCGCCCAGTACCAGGGCCAGTTCCGTTCCGAACCACTAGCCGAATGAATACCAACGAATCCACCTCCATTTTGCATGTATTGCTGGAAGGCCTGGCGCTGCTGATCCGTATCAAAAGCCTCGTTGTTGGTATTGGAAAAGATCAGTATGTCAAATTTTTTTAGGTTTTGGGGCGTGAACAAGGCCGGATCGTCGCTGACCTCAAAGGTGATATCATTCTCTGTCAGCAGTTTTTCCAAAGCTTTGACACTGTTGGCAATGTTCTTGTGTACGAATCCCTCTCCATTTTTGGTGTAGATTAGTGCGTGGGGTTTTTTTGAGTCTTGCGGTTGAGGATGCGATGAATGGGCTACGGTCTGCTGTGTACAGAATAGTAGAAATGCTGATAGATAAAACAGATAGCTTAAAATTTTCATAGGTTAGATTTGAATGAGAAAAGTCGAATAAGCTGACCTGAATATGTGAATCAGTATTCAGCCTTACTTCAACTTCAGAGACGGAAGTTAATTCAATTTTTGGATTTTTCGAATTTTTCCTTAATCGATTACGAAAAAAATCCGAACCGGGGGACACTTTGTTCCATTTACTGGAAAGCTATTCTACTTATCTGAAGGATCCAGTACAGAGGTATTGGGATGTATAGCCGGCACTGCCCTCCCGAAGAACCGAACAATGAGAAACAGTATCAATATGGCCACCGGAAATAAAATCCATGAAGAAATGCCCATGGCGGCCGGAATGGTACCCAACAATAAACCCACACCCCCTACGGTAAGCGCATATGGTAATTGTGTACGGACATGATCGATATGATGGCAGGATGCGGCCAGTGAACTGAGAATGGTGGTGTCCGAAATCGGAGAACAGTGATCGCCCAGTACACTTCCGGCCAAAACGCAGGCCGTTACATTATGAAAAATCATTATAGCCTCGGAATAATTATACCCTGCCGATTCGGCCATAATCCACGACGCCGGAAGAATCAGTGGATACAGTATGGCCATGGTACCCCAGGAAGTGCCGGTTGAGAATGATATTAAAGCTGCGAGTAAAAATGTAATGGCCGGTACCATCACTGGTGACACGTTCCCATCCAGAATTCCAGTCAGAAATTCCGCAGTGTGCATCGCGGCGGTGATTTCTGCCAGACTCCAGGCCAGAGTAAGGATAATAATGGCTTCGAGCATCGTTTTGAATCCACCTGTTGCAGAAGCGATCACTTCAGTGATATTCATTATTCGCTGGATCACAGAAAGCAATGCAGCCACAATTAGACCAGCAAGTGAGGACCACAGCAATGCCAGATAAGAATCTGATCCCCCGATGATCTCAGATATTTTAATACCGAATGTATGGTCAGGGTTGTTCCATACCTCCGGATCCCAACCAGTATAAACCAGTCCTCCTACCGTGCCCAGAACAATCACGGAAATGGGCACTGCCGCGTTATACCACCGTGCGATCACTCCTTTTTTAGTTGTAAATTCTGACAAATCGTCCTTATCCTGGGTTGTTTCGGTTTGGGTGGAGGATACAACCCCCGTCGTCCTGGCTCGCTTTTCAGCCTGATACATTGGTCCGAAATCTCTGTTCATGAAAACCAGGAAAAGTATGAAAACAAGAGCAAGAACAGGATAAAATGCATATTTTAACGACGAAAGAAAAATGGTGTAAACACCCTCGTTGAGATTGTCCAGATTTGAGATTCCACTTTCGATATAGCCGAGTTCGGCTCCGATCCAGGTGGTCACAAACGCAATAGCAGCGACAGGTGCAGCCGTGGAGTCCACGATATAGGCCAGCTTTTCGCGTGATATCCACAATCGGTCTGTCACCGGCCGCATAGTATTACCCACAACGAGTGTATTGGCATAGTCATCAAAAAATATAACAATCCCCAACAACCAGGTTGCAAACTGACCCGATCGGGCACTCTGCGCCCGGGCGGAAATGATATCGACGATGCCTTGCATACCGCCGTTCTTGGAAATTACGGCCACGGTTCCTCCAATGAGCATCGAGAACAGAATGATCGACATATGACTTTTGTCTGCCAGTGACTGAAGGATATAGGTGTCTATGGTTCGCATCATGCCGTGAAATATCCCGGTCCATCCGTGGGCAAATATGGCTAAGGCCACAGACCCGAAAAGAATTCCGGCAAACAAAGAGGTGACCACTTCCCGAAAGATTAAAGCGAGTGCTATCGCGATCAGGGGTGGTAATATTGACCACCATAGTGGAATTGGATTTGGAGTGTAATCAAATGTTTGACCCTGAGCGGAGATAGAGATCGGGTAGTTTTTTTTGGCGATGAACTCCAGTGAAGCTGAACCGTTTTTGAGCGTGAGTTGCTTATTTTCACCGTTCACTAAAATTTCTATGGGACCGGAGTACTCCTCCCCCTTCGTGATCAGGACCTCATAAGGGACCGATTCCACTGTATTTTTTGGGAAAATAACGCTGATTTCTGCTTCTGAGTGAGTATTTATTTGGGCAATCGAAGTTGTCACACAGAGGAGACAGGAAATCCATATGATGATTGATTTTTGTGTCATGTTCGACGCAGGGTGTTTTGTTATGGCACTCAAGATATAAAATTGTGATAAATCAAAATAAGGATTAGTTGGGGTATCTAACAAAATTATCGGTACTCCGAAGGATGAAAGTATTTTTTACTTTTTATGGTGTTATTCTTTATTCCTCTCATAAGAGTTGGTGCGAATATTATTCAATATTTAAGTAAGAGATAATGACAGACATTATTCAATTTGCTGCGATAAACTCATATGGGTTGATATTGGAGGAATCTGGCAGGCGGTTATTATTAGGGGTGCATTTGGCGTTTGAAAGATATGCTTGAGAACACAGAATTAACCCGAACTATTCACCACATACAGTCTAAAAAAGATACATTATATTGATTATCAAACTATTATTGTCCCAAAATTGAGGACACCTTGAAATAGCTCACTATGTCGGCACCTACCCGCCCTAAATGGGGACATTTAGGTTCCCTCATCAAAGATGGCTTGAGCATCTTTGGTCTTCGACTACATTCGGTCAGGCCTCGCATCTACATAAAGCAAATACCATGAATAATCCGGGTTAATTTGAATTCCTTTTCCCGATTTAACCTGGATGGTGCATGGTATTTGCTTCACTCAAAATTAAAATTGTTGAAAATGGATGGTCGGCAAGTTGATTGATGACTTGCTATGTGTTCAGATAAATCTGGACATTTCAGCAGGATCGGGTAGGGGACAGTACGTTCTTTTTTTGAAAAATCGGTATCGGTTTCGCGAGACCCATTTGTATATGCGATTCTGCCATAAATGAGGAATAGCCTGGATGGTGGTAATTATAATCGATGGAAATTTGGCTATTTTCATAATCTCTATTGCTGCATCAGATTCAGTCAAATACCGATGACGTAGTAGCAAAATTACGGTGCCGTTTTCAGGGATTGGAATTTGTCTTTTTTCAATTTCATGGAGTGATTTAGTGGATTTGAGGCCGGAAAATTTTAGTTTTCTTTCCCTATCCCAGTGGATTATCCACCGGACAAATCCATTACAGAGCAGGCACTGGCTATCAAACAGTACGACCGGGAAATCCTTTACTTGGAAGGTGTCCGCAGGCATGACACTGTTACTTGCAATTTGTGAAACAATATGTATAACAATGACAATGGCTGAAAGAAAGTTTGGGTGTTTTCATGATTTATAATATTTTTTGTTATATTTATCTACCGGGTATCACCAGAATATCCCGACATTTTTCATCAATTAAATTCTAAAAACTATGAATTGGATCGTATGGATTGTTTTTGGCCTGATCGCAGGTGCTATTGCCAAGTGGATTCACCCCGGAAAGGATCCAGGTGGATGGATCGGCAGTATTGTCGTGGGGATCCTGGGAGCGATGTTGGGCGGGTGGCTCGGAGGCGCATTGGGATTGGGTGGTGTCACAGGCTTCAATTTTGGAAGTTTCCTGCTTGCCGTAATCGGTTCGATTATCCTCCTGGCTTTATATCGAATGATTACCAAACGATAATGCTGTAGACCATTTTCGGTGAAATATTACGGGGTAGGGACCATGGTGGGCCATAACAATACATGTCATTGGATAAGACTGTAATTTGAAATAGAGCATATGGCCCGGCTCTGGACCGGCCCCGTATTTTTAGATGGTAGCCTTGCCCTGGATTCCTCCAGATTCCACCCGTCATACTTTCAAATATACTGTCTTCTCATTCAGGAATTCCCGCATTCCTGCCAGGGATAATTCACGTCCATATCCGGAAGTTTTGGTGCCCCCAAAAGGCAGACGCGGATCGGATTTGACGAGTTCGTTAATAAAAACAGCACCATCATCAATTTCGGGGATGTACTGCCGGACTTTTTCCAGATTTGAAGTAAATATGGAGGTCCCCAAACCAAATTTGGATTGGTTGGCCAGGGCTATTGCGTGCGCTTCGTCCCGGGCACGGATAATTGCTGCGACCGGTCCGAAGGTTTCTTCATCAAATGCCGGCATACCCGGTCGCACTTCAGTCAGTATGGTCGGTTCGAAATATGCCTCCCGACGATGCCCGCCCAGTATGATTTGGGCCCCTTTTTCCACGGATTTCCGAACCTGATTTTCCAGTTCCTTTGCCAGACCTGTGGTTGCCAAAGGACCAATTTCAGTGCCTGGATCCATTGGATCGCCTGATTTCAATTCCTTTACTGCGGCTACGAAACGCTTCAGAAATGTATCATAGATGTCAGGTAGGACGATAAATCTTTTTCCTGCAATGCAACTTTGACCTGTATTCTGAAATCGGGCCTGGACCAACGTGTTCATATGGGCATCCAGATCAGCATCTTCAAAGATTACGCAGGCATTATTTCCCCCCAGCTCAAGCACGGATTTTTTAATATACCGGCCGCAATGACTGGCCACTGCTTGTCCGGCGGGCATACTCCCCGTTAGCGTAGCTGCCTGAATAGCCTGATGTTCAATGACAGCCGGGATCTGATCGGAACGGGCGATGATAGTCTGAAAAACGCCTTCCGGAAATCCGGCTTTCAGAAAAATATTTTCAAGTTCCAGCCCACACCCGCTTACATTGGAAGCATGTTTCAATAAGGCTGTGTTACCAGCAATCAGATTGGGGGCAGCGAACCGGAACACTTGCCAGAATGGGTAATTCCAGGGCATAACTGCCAGAATGAGTCCTAAAGGGTCATACCGGACGAAACTTTCTACTGCATCCGTCGGGATATGAACCGGGGCCAGCATATCCAGACCGTTTTCTGCATAATATCGACACACCCAGGCGCATTTGCTGACTTCCGCTTCTGCCTGAGAGATGGGTTTCCCCATTTCGTTTGTCATCAACCGGGCATATTGGTTTCTGTATTTGTCCAACTGGTCTGCTACAGCTGCCATTAGCCGACATCGGTTTTGTACTTCTACATTTCTCCAGGTTTGGAAGGCCTTATGGCCTGTGTTGATTTTATCGGTTATCTCCTCATCTGAATGGTAAGCATACCGCCTTATTGTATCACCATTGTAAGGGTTGATACTGGCAGTGCGCGATTTTGGCTGGCTCATGTTTTTGTTAACTATTATCTCGTTTAAAACCCGATAATTGCACAAAAAATTGTCCGATATTATTAATTGGATTTGGGGTACAGACTTTCTTCATATAGTGAAATTCACATACCCCGATGGTTATCGGGGCAGTGTAGCTGAACCCTCACTCCCTCTGTCGTATGTAGTCCCGCGCATTTGCAAGACTTCGCGTTAGGATATGGCAATAAAAAATGCCACCGACCTGAGATCGGTGGCATTATTTTCAGTCTTTGAAATGTACTGACCGATGGCTTTATAAGCTATCGATATAGTTTTCTACTTGTTGTTTGGTTTGACCTGTCTTCTTTTGTATTCGGCCAATAAGTTCATCTTCTTTCCCTTCTACATAATGAAGATCATCATCGGTTAACTCCGCATACTGTTGCTTGAGTTTCCCTTTCATTATATTCCAGTTTCCTTTCAATTTATCTTTCATCGCGCTCATAATCATTGATTTTTGTTATGATTTTATAACGCCGAAATTATTTAGTATCGTATGTAAGAATTGAAAATAAAACTTTTCTGAATGATGTTTTAGTGGCCTACTGTAATTGAAAAAGTTTATTCTGATTATGTAGAACCTCGATTAATAAAGGGTTGTAGAATGATGCTCAAATTCACCGGTAAATCATTATGCACTGCAAATATTTATCGCTTCTTTTATAAAACAATACCCCGGGGCTTTCTTTATTGGGAAATTGGAGAGAAAGGGGAACAAAAAACCCGGTGTTTTGGGACACCGGGTCAAATTTCATGCTTTATCAGAAATATTTCAATTATGACTGAAAATACTGAGTTTCACCTGGTACGGCACATGGATAAAGTCCATTATCGCCTGGTAATACAGGAGGGGTGGCATCCCAGGCATATTCCTCGGGCTGGATATTGAGGCCGGACTGAAGTGCGGTTTGCTGGTTGATAACCTGTCCCGAGTACGTAGACAAACGGCCGACTATGGCGGTCAATGTAGTATATGCTCCATACTCAGCGTTTTCAAATTTGTATTCCCCCTTGGAAATGGCATCGAACAAGAGGTCATGCTCGGTCTGGTATGGGTTATTTTCCTTGGATTTGTCGAACTGGAACAATGTTTTACCATCCAGGTCTTCGATCCGTCCATCTCCACAGAAGATGCGACCTTTTGTGCCAGTAATATATTCATCCACCCGACTCATAGTCTTGGGCTGATGACGACATTGGGAATTCATGATTACCCCGTCTTTGTAATGATATTCTACGAAATGATGATCAAAGATTTCTCCATAGTCCGGTCCTACGCGGACGGTCCGGCCTCCCATTCCCTGTGAATGTGCCGGATAATCCTCTTTGAACCAGTTGACCACGTCCATATTGTGAATGTGCTGCTCGACGATATGGTCTCCGCACAGCCAGTTGAAATAATACCAGTTTCGCATCTGGTATTCCATCTCATTCTGGCTGGGTTTTCTTTCACGGACCCAGACTCCCCGACTGTTCCAATATACCTGCGCCGAAGTGATATCACCAATCATGCCGTCCTGATACCGTTTCAGAAGTTCGAGGTAAGAATTTTGGTATCTCCTCTGCAGTCCGACGACGACGTTGAGTTTTTTGCTTTTAGCTTCTTTCGCTGTTTCCAGTACGGATAAGATACCCGCCGGATCGGTTGCAACGGGTTTCTCCATGAAGATATGCTTGTTTTGCTTGACCGCCTCTTTGAAATGTATGGGTCGAAAACCGGGAGGGGTGGTCAGAATAACCACATCCGCTTCAGCAATGGCTTTCTTGTAAGCATCAAATCCCACAAATTTGCGGCTTTCCGGCACCTCGATACGCGCTTCGGCGTTTTCGATTTCTTCTTTGATATTTTTCAAACTGCTATCCAGGCGATCCCTAAAGGCATCTGCCATGGCCACCAGTTTGACATCGGGATGTGCATGTAGCGCCTGTGCTGCAGCGCCGGTACCACGGCCCCCGCAGCCTACCAGGGCTACCCGTATGGGAGCTGGTGCTTTTTCGGTATAAAATCCGGCAGAAGCTGCAAAAGGTACTGCCATAAGCCCACCGGTAACGACAGCAGACTTCCGTACGAAGCTTCTGCGATCTATTTTATTGGTATTCATAATTAGGAATTGAGTGATTAAAAAATAAAGATAAACGGCCTGTACCTTACAAACATACAAACTCTATTCTAAAAATTGATTATAATATGCTTCGATCTCATCAGCAGAGGGTTGATCGACGGGTCGTACCAGTCTGATTCCGGCAAAAGGTGCGTCGGTGTACCACCATCGGCTTTTAGGAATCTGAGGATCCCGCTGATTCCACCATCTTTCAGAATGAATACGCTGGGAACATCCCAATTCATCGGCCGAAGATTGGTAATGTCCGCCTTTGAGCGTAACAGAGTTCCGACGGGATTCGGGTATCAAATGCGGATCTTTCGTACCGGATGCATCAATGATTTTCTGGTAATCCGCTTCGTAAGCATCAACGGTCCACTCCGCCACGTTGCCCAGCATATCGCTCAGACCCAATTCATCTTTACCCCGAGAACCCACCTTACGGTATTTGTCCTCACTGTTGTCTGCAAAAACTGCAATTTTTTGTAAATTGATTTCGTCGTTATTGCCCAGTTGACAGGCCGCTTGCCATTCTGCTTCTGTCGGAGGTCGATAAAAATGTCCTGTCTTCGAATACAACCATTTACTGACCATCATTGCGGCATACAATGACATACTGTTGGCCGGAAAACCTCCATGTCGGCCCATGCCCCAGGTGAGGTCTTCGTACTGTGGGCTAGGACGGGTGACCGCATCCACCACTACATCGCGGCTGATAGACTCGTCCTGATCAAATTCTGAAAATATATCATGCGTCAGTTCTGTGGTGGCGATCCAATAGGGACTCAACTGAACTTTGTAATCTTTCCCTTCGATGGTCAGATCGTATTCCCCGCCCGGAATTTTGATCATTTTAAAGGTTTCCTCGGAGTCGGGAATTTTTTCTGTGAAGATCTCCTGTGCCTGCAGGAAATTGGTTCCGGCCAGGGTTAGAAGCGTAATGAATGTAAAGCATAATCTGATCTTTCTCATGTCTTGTGTGATAATTTCAACTAATTTTTGATTTACAAATGCACTATAGCTGACAGAGTTTTAGTGCGGTTCGATCGAGCGAACCCGAATCAAAATCCCGCGGCAAGTTACTAATCTTTTATTTTTTCTACAATTGGAACCCTTTCAATTGGCAACCCGAGTAAAAATAGTATTTTAGCGAGGAAGAAATGAATGTTCAACTCAAATTTTAAATCAGATAACATTTTATGAAGCGAAGAAATTTTGTCAAAAATACCGTTCTGGGCGCGTCCGGTCTGGGTCTGGCCTCAGGACTCGGTGCTACCCCGTCCTATTCAACGCCACAATCGGGAAAACCGTTCAACCTCAACTATGCCCCTCACAACGGCATGTTCAAGAACCATGCCGGCAATGATTTTGTCGATCAGATTAAATATATGGCGGATCTGGGATTCCGGGCCATCGAAGATAATGGCATGATGAAACGGGATGTATCTGAACAGGAGCGGATCAGCAAGACCCTGGTGGACAACAATATGCAAATGGGTGTTTTTGTTGTGGATAAAGGGGGGAACGGAGCGAATACCCTGGCCGCTGGGAAAAAAGAACACGAAGATATTTTTCTCGATGGATGTCGCCGGGCAGTAGAAGTAGCCAAAAGGGTGAATGCCACCTGGATGACCGTTGTGCCCGGTAACTATGAACGTCATTTGCCTCTGGACATCCAGACCGCTAATGTGGTCGAATCGCTTAAAAAAGCCTGCGATATTTTCGAACCCCATGGCCTGGTGATGGTACTCGAACCACTCAGTGATACCCCCGACTTGTTTTTGAGATTTTCCCCACAGGCCTATCTCATATGTAAAGCGGTGAATAGCCCGGCATGTAAAATTTTATTTGATGCCTATCATCAGCAGAAAAATGAGGGAAATCTCATCAAGCACGTGGACTGGACCTGGGACGAAATCGCCTATTTCCAGGTTGGGGATAACCCAGGGAGAAAAGAACCCTATACCGGTGAGGTCAATTACCAGAACTTCTTTAAACACCTTTATGAAAAAGGCTTCAAAGGGGTTGTGGGCATGGAACATGGATTGAGTGAGGGTGGAAAAGCCGGGGAGGAAAAGCTCGTAGAAGCGTATCGTAAGGCTGACGACTTTCTTTAAAAGTGACAGAGGTGAAGAGACGCACGGATATCGGTAAATTTTTTCTAATTTACTGGTAAAGTCTGCTGCTTCATTTCCTGGTATAATATTTTTTCCTATTTTTGAGCCGTTTTTGAAATTTGGAAAGGGGTGATTAGCTCAGTTGGTTTAGAGCACTGCCTTGACAGGGCAGGGGTCAGCAGTTCGAGTCTGCTATCACCCACTTACACCTCAATATCCTAATTCCGAGTGGTTTACATGAAAGTTTTCCGGGTATATAACATTGTGACTGCAAACTGGTGGTTGGGAATCGCCAGTATGCTTTTTTTAATCATATCCTGTAATTCTGGAGACCAGTCATCGGGCCATGAAATTTCTGTAGACCTGAGTTCCTATCAGGTCAAATCAGGGTGGAGCCTGCAGTCTGTTGCAGCAGAGCCACAGGTTATCGCACCCGTGGATCTCATTTTTGACCATATGGGCAGGATGTGGGTAGTAGAAATGACCGGTTATATGACCGATTTTACGGGGAGTAGGGAAGACGAATCCATCGGACGGATTTCCATATTAGAGGATAAGGACGGGAATGGCGTGACTGATCATAAAAAGGTCTTTCTGGATGGTCTTGTGCTACCTCGTTCTATAGCTTTCGCTCAAGGGGGACTGCTGTATGCTGAACCTCCGAATCTCTGGTGGGTGCCGATAGAAGCGGGAGACCAGCCTGGCAAACGCGAGCTTGTGGATAGCGCTTATGCGGTAGGTGGAAATGTGGAACACCAGCCCAATGGACTCATGTACGGCCTGGACAACTGGTACTACAACGCCAAATCCAATGCCCGATACCGGTATCGTAACCGGAAGTGGGAAAAGGACTTCATATTTGGCCGGGGTCAGTGGGGAATTAGCCAGGATGAGTATGGACGGTTGTATTATAACAACAATTCCAATCAGTTTCAGGGGGATTATTTTTTACCTGGAATTCTGGATCAGAATAAAAACCTGTCCTATCCGCCGGGCATCAGTATGACCATTGTCAAGGATCAGAATGTGTACCCGCTGCAGTTTACAGCGGTAAATCGCGGCTATGTGGAAGGCGTACTGGATTCCGTGACCCATCGGTTACGCCATTTTACCTCTGCGTCCGGACCCTTGTATTACACCGGTAACCGGTATGGCGGAGCATTAGCAAATAATGCCCTCGTTTGCGGACCGGAAGTGAACCTGATTAAGCGAAATGTGATAAACCCTAATGATATCCGGACAACAGGTACACAGTATTATGAGGACAGTGAATGGATCATCTCACTGGATCAGGCATTCCGACCGGTAAGTCTCCGACTGGGTCCGGATGGACTTGTATACATCCTCGATATGCACCGGGGCATCATTCAGCACAAAACTTATATGACCAACTATCTCCGGCGGCAATATGAGGAAGCCGGGCTGGATACCATTTCCAATATGGGGCGTATCCTCAGGGTGCAGCCGGAAGATGCGGATCCGGAAGCCATACCGGCAATGGGTTCCGATCCTGACCTCATCGAGCTTTTACAGCATCCCAATTCCTGGCAGCGATTATACGCCCAGCGACAAATCGTCGAAAACCATAGGATGGATTTGGTGCCGGCATTGAAGGAATTGCTGGAAATGGTTGGACTGGCTGACTATGTACCGCTTCATGCCTTTTGGGCACTGGAAGGGCTGGATGCGCTGGATCAGGAACAGGTGATCGATTTTGCCGTACGGGATGACGGTTACTACTTCCCACATGTTGTAAAATATCTGGCTCAGGCTCGAACGGACCAGTTTCCTGTACTGGAATCCAAATTGACAGCCTCCGGTTTTCAATGGAACGAAATCAATGAGATATATCGGGCTGTAGCCACCAGTCATATGGGCCCTGAAGCTGGAGACCAGGCGCGTTTTCTCCATGATCTTCTGAAAAGGATCGATGCGGAAAACCGGCAGTTTGCCATTTATATGGCGTTGTCCCAGTATGAAGACCAGGAAATTGATTTGATTGAACCCCTGAAAAAAAGGGTTGCAGACGATACGGAACTGGTCGAATGGCTGGAGGATTTGCAGCAAAAGATCCAGGGTACAAAGGATTTTCTGGCCCGAAAAACCGACCGTGTGACTCGCGACAACGGATTAGAGATTTTTGAATCCAATTGCAGTACCTGCCATGGCCGGGACGGAAAGGGCATTGAGAACCTGGCCCCTCCTCTTTACCAGTCACCCTACCTGGAGGACCGGGATAGCGCACTGGTGATGATCGCTTTATATGGACTCCAGGGGCCAGTTGAAATCGCAGGACAACGCTATGAATTTGCCGGAGTCATGCCGGGTTTGGCCGAAAATACGGAATATTCAGATCAGGAAATCGCGGCGGTACTTTCCTTTATCAAGAATGCATTCAGCTGGAAACCCCGCAGTGTTTCTTCACGCCTTGTCGGGGCTTTGCGGGACTTCCCGCCGGAGGATGGACAACCCTTCACGGTGGAATCGCTGGAGAATCATCTCAGCCAGGTGGGAACGAAAGGGAATAACTGAGTCCACTCCGAT
>CBFGVZ010000037.1:0-21351 GCA_965652315.1 uncultured Saprospiraceae bacterium
AATCTACGATACCTGCGATACATACCATACCCTACATTTTATCTCTGAATCAATCTCCGGTAAAGGTCTGTCGCTTCCTCGTCGAGGAGCCGAATCCTTCCACACATCGTTTTCAGAATGCCTTTCAGAATTTCAACATTGTCTCCCAATATTTCATAAAAAGGTTGCTGATTAAGCTGGAGCAATAAGCCCGGTTCTTCACAACTCACCGAAGCGGACCGTTTCTCGGCATCGAGCAGAGATAGTTCTCCAAAAACATCGTTTTCCCGCAGAAAGGCCAGCGTATGTTCGCCATCATGTACCCGCACACATCCGCTGTGAATGATGTACATACTATCGCCCTGGTCATTTTTTGAAAATATCTTTTGACCGATTTCCATGGGTACTTCAACGATGATACTGGCGGTATCAATCAGGTCATTCTCCGGTATTTCACTAAATATTCTCGCTTTTTTAAGCGCCAGAACCTTTTCGATCAATAGCATAACCTTGTATTTTAACTTATTTCAAAATGGGCAAATCAATCAGCTCCCTCAGAATATGGGGCAAATCCTTTTTCTCATCCGCCCCGAAAATATCGTCAGTCTCCATCCGGAGTTCCCGGGCCAATTGCCAGGAAACGGCTCGTGTCCAGTCATTGAAGATGAACACCCTGGACGCGATTATAGTCGCCAGTATCTCCCGAACCGTTCCTTTACCGGCCGGAAAATTATCGTATTTCGAATATTCCAGTACCCCGCTCAACCTTTGAAAAATATCCCTTGGGATACTGTGCTCCAACATTTCCAGTGCATTGGAATGTTGGTGATCCTTCAATAACGCCTTAACTGCCCGGTTGATTTTTTCATTTCCGTAAGCCATATCTATGAGTGAGATCAGGTCTATGTTCCTGGTATCGATTTCATAACTCAGCGCGGCCTGGCAGGCCTGCCCCTTTTTGACTTTTTTCAAAATCCCCTTCATGCTCAGTATTTCCTGGGTTTCGGTAATCCGTGTTCTGAACAGGGAAATTATCCTATTCCTGGAAGCCTGGTCCCCTTGATAATTGCGCAATCGCAGCTTTCGTACGATCTGTGAAAAATACTGATCATTCTCAGCCAGCAGATCGATCAGATAATCGGCAGATGCCCGGGAAGTCATGTGAGCTGCTGCATCAATAAAAAAAGACTTCAGTTCAGTCCGTGAATCGGTTCTGAAAAAATCGATGGCCGCCTCTTCCATGGAGGCGAGCGCCATCACAGCCTGTTTTCGAATGTCCGTACGGTGCGCCATTGACACAATCTTCGGAATAAACACCTCTTCCCGCATGCTCCCAATAGCAACCAATGCTGCACCTACTACCTCCCGGCTTCCATCTTCCAGTAAATCCTCCAGAAAATCTATATAGGTGACATTTCCGGATTGACCTATAATTTGGGCAACGGATATCCGATCCTGCTCGTCATCTGATTGCGAAAGAATTCCGAGTCTGGTTCTCACTTCTGATCTATAATCTACATGATGGTTGCTGCACAGCCCCGTCAAAGATGCATCCCTGATCTCAGGATCTTCGTTGTTCACAAAACTCCACAGCAATTCATCTTCGGGTTCCAGACGGGAAATGGTTCTTAAATATTTGGCCGGCAGCTCTGGCCCTGCCTGGCCGAGAATGGCATCCAGCAAATAGGGGCGAAACTGATCCATGTCGTTGATCTCAATCCTTTGTAAAACATAATCAGTCAAAACCGGATCTTGCCGGTCAAGTGCTGCCCTAAATACGTCATCCAACTTTATATATTCTCCCTTTTCAAGCAAATCCAATGCAAAAATCACTTCGGACAACTCTTCGCTTTCGGTTTTACCAAGCAATAAATCAATAGTGGCCTGATCCTCCAGAAACAGTGAATTCCCCGACAAATACCCCCGGCTGAGCGCAGTATGGAGATTATGCAGATATACCTTTTTCACCACAAAAACAAAGAGAATCCAGATTATTGTCACACCGGCAAGCACAATCAGCAAAGTAAGCCAGCCTGCAATGGGGTCTTTCATCGCAAAAAGTAAAATACCTATTGCAGAGACGGCGACAGCATACATATAGCCTTGAGCTATGGTGTGACCTTTCAAACGGAGATCGATACGAAGTGGTTGGAAAAGAATCAATGTAACAGGTTCCTGAATGGTCGATCTAAGTATTTCAGAAAGCAGGGTCATAATCCCTATGAGATAGAGTAACACCTCCATATCCGGGAAGTAATGCTGCGCACCAAAAATGAGTGCCAGAAAACCCAGAATCATCATGGGAGATAGCAACAGAGAACCGGTCAGTCCGGCATAATTGAGGAATCGACTACTCAGTAAAAATTTGATAAAAATGGCCAACACTCTCCCGCCGGCGAAAAACAAACCCAGGAAATACGCCAATTCCAGGTCTGTATCATATCGGAGGTTTACTTCCACCAGGAATAAATAATCTATCAGCCACACGGCTGAAAATGAAACAAGCGAAAGTCCAGCAATCGCCAGGATAAGTCGGTTCCCCCGGTCGTTTTTATGACGGGCCTGATCAAATTGCGTTTTTTCTAAATGATGGTTTGCGAGGGAATCACGGATGCGCGGTAAATTAAAAATCCGCCGTGAAAAACCCAGCGCTATCACAAAAAACGCCACCGTAATCCACAACATATTGGAAAGTCCGATCACAGGAGCGATTAGAACCAGCGATAAATATCCAATCAATTCGGCTGGGATATCCCCACCGCCGATTACTGTAAACAATCGTCGTCCTTCACGAACATCAAATACCGAAGCAACCAATCCCCAAAATACAGACTCGAGCAACAAAAAAACAATATTGAACCAGACAAACAACGCCATCGACATCCAGGGATTGTCTATGTAATTTACCAATGCCAACAACCCTGTTATTGCAATACAAAAGGTGACCACACGGATCATCAATGCCCGTTCGGAAAGTACCTTGCTGACCTGATGAAACAGTTTATTGAATAGTAACAAGGCGATACCCGTCAGAATAAGCGCCAGGGGCAACTGGTTTACTGACAACCGCGCCAGAAAAATGGCGTTCCCTGTAATAAAAAGGAAGGAACTGCCACTGACCAGGAAAAACTGTATGGCAAATAAATTACTGACAACCCCAGCCTCTGAAGGATGGATATTGAGCAGTCTGAAGATCCTGTGTTTCATTTCAGGGTAGGCGACTTTGTACAGCTAAAAATATGGTAAATCTAAAACAAAAGCAAATGATCGGGGTGGATTATGGTTCACCATAGGTCTGATGGTACCGCCTGGAACGTTGTTTGCTGAGCAGAATTAATGGGAACAACGAGCGCCGACAATAAAACGCTCTATAAGGCCAGTGCTGAGAAGTCCCCGGGAGCTCAATTAAACGGAGGGATACATTCTCAATATTTTGTAATATTGTGGTTTTCGTTGTAATTGGTGCAAATTGGAAACACTCAAACAAATATTATTCGTAGGACTTGGTGGCGGACTGGGCAGTATAATACGATATTTGGTATCCGCGCTGACTACCAGGTACAATTCAAGCATTTTTCCTCTGGCCACATTCACGGTTAATATTTTGGGTTGTCTCTTTATCGGTCTGCTGATCGGATGGGTCGGGCAAAATATAGAGGCAAATCAAAACCTGAAACTCTTGCTGATTACGGGATTTTGTGGAGGGTACACAACGTTTTCTGCGTTCGCGTCGGAAAATTTAACATTGATACAAAACCAATATTACGGGACAGCCATAGCATACAGCCTGGGAAGCATGCTATTGGGGGTGTTGGCCGTCTGGCTGGGACTTTTTATTGGAAAATAAAAATGAGCTTAATACAAACTGGGTTGAATCGGTAAATTACTTTTTGAATAATAAGTTGCATCAGAAATCGGGGCGAAACATCCAGTCAGAATAAGGTGTTTCAATCCGGTTCCTGTACCGCTTTCCAGGCATCCTGTGCACTATCGGCTTCGACCACCCCAGGTCCCAAATCCCTGAGCTGCTGATATTTTTCCATCATTTCATCGTAGGTCATTTCTCCTGAGAGGTAATATCGGTCGATGGTACGCGAACTACCCACGATGGGGAGGATCCCTTCCTGCTGCAGCTTTTGTAAGAACCCATGACCTTCCGGCCACTTATGCGTCACAAAAGCGATGACATTGTCCAGCGGGATACCGGTGGCTTTCAGTTTTTTCAGACCTGCTTCATCGGGCACAAAAACCTGTACCATTATGTCGGGCGAAATATCATACACTTTCCGGGCATCGGCCAGACTGTAGGCCATGATGACAGCATGACCCGTGGCCTGATGTTCCAGAATTTTCTGAGCTCGAACCTCTACGGGCACGTCTTTATTGTCCAGGAAAAGGATCGTTTTCCCACGCGCCCATTCCAGGGCTTCATCCAGCGTAGGTATTCGGTAGGGCGTTATATTACCATAGGGATCAGTCAGATACAATTCCTGCAACTCCGCCCAGGTGTAGTCGCTGACCTTTCCCGTGCCATTACTGGTCCGGTCCAGGTTACTATCGTGAAACAGAATCACCACACTATCTTTGGTGTATCGCGGGTCGGTTTCAAACATGACCGGTGCGTACTCCAGGGTTTTGGCAAAACACGCTATGGAATTCTCAGCAAATCCCGCCATTTTATCACCCCTGTGAGAAGTAATCAATAACCGACCCTTATTCGGCCGGAGGAATTGCATCAGTTCGCGACCGTTTTTGAAATCAAAGGGTGTATCGTATCGGTTATTTACCGCATAGGACACGTATGGGAAATAAGGGCTAGACTGTTTACCAGCTTCACGCATATAAGTCCTCGCCTGTTGCAGTACATCGGGAAATTCTGAAGCCAGATTTCTGCTTTCTTCCGGATCTGTTTTCAGATTGTAAACCTCCCATGATACCTGATTCGGATCTTGAATATGATTGTGAATCACCTTCCACTGACCCATCCGAATGGCCTGGCTTGTGAACCAGTTGCGTGGTTTATCATTTTGCGAATTCTTCCAGCCCCAATTATACGTGTAGTATTCCCAATACAGAAAATCATGGATGGCCTGTCTACCGTTTCCAGTCAACGTTGGTACCATCGAGATTCCATCCGAATTTTCCACTTGAAATCCCGCCAATTCGCTTAAAGTGGGCAGAATATCCCAGGCCGCTGCCGTGTGATCTGTCACCTGTCCCGCTTCAATACGCCCGGGCCCCCAGATTATCATGGGAACCCGAATCCCTCCTTCGTAGAGGTCCCGTTTGTACCCTCTGAATGCCCCATTGCGGTCAAAGGTTTCATCCCCAGGCTGACCCGCGCCGTTATCCGATGTAAACAGAATCAGTGTATTTTCATCATTGCCATTGGATTTTACGGCTTCAACTATACGTCCCACATCCCCGTCCAGACGGGTGATCATCGCGGCGAGGTTTTTATCCCGCTGTGACCAGGGCTTTCCGGAATAAGGCGTATCATCGGGCACTTCGTATTTCCCATGCGGAATGGTCAGCGGGAGATACAAAAAATAGGGCTGCTCCGGGTTTGCCGACCCGATGTAATCCAGGGCTTTTTCCACGAATACATCGTGGCTGTAAACACCGGTCTGATCACCGGCATTTTCGGGGATGGTAACTTGTTCTTCATTCTCCCACAAAACCTCCGGATAATAAGAATGGGCTTCCATCTGATTCAGGTAACCAAAAGAATAGTCAAATCCCTGATGATTGGGCCCATAGCCGGCACGGCCCAGTCCCCATTTCCCGATCAATGCGGTATGGTAACCAGCATCCTTGAAATATTCTGCCATGGTCCGGGTAGTGAGGGGAATGGTGAGATCCTCCTGCCCGTCGGGATTGAAATTGCCCCGGACAAAGGTGTGACCGGTATGCTTGCCCGTCAGCAAGGATTCCCGGGAAGGGGCGCAAACCGTAGATCCTGAATAGAATTGGGTGAACCGCATTCCAGCCCTGGCGAGGGCATCGATCTGAGGTGTGTGGATGAGTTCTTGCCCGTAACATCCCAGGTCGCCATAGCCCATATCATCCACCATGATCAGAATGATGTTGGGTTTATCATAAAGCTTTTCACCCTGCCCGTAAGCAGTATTCAAAAAAAGAAAAACCCCCAACACGATCGTCTGGTAAAAAACCAGGGGACCAATTCGTAACATTCTGATCATGGCAGCATATTTATGGGCTAAATATAACCATGATAATATTAAATTTCAAGATTGTGGAAACATCCAAATACAACCGGCACTTTTGCGGGTTATGACAACTCCTCACGATTCATTTCAATTCCCGTCATTCGTGGCACCATTTTCCCATCCCGGATTTTGATCGAGGTTGGGATTCTGATTCAGTGCACCTACCGGAATAGGGTAAAGATATTGTTTGGGGCCCCAAACCTTTTTGGACTCGTTATTCGTGTACCAGGCCAAATAATATCCCTTACCGTCTCCTGCCGGATGTACCTGAATGATTTCGGCATCCGGGTCTGTACTGACTTTCACCCGGTATGGATCCGGATTGTTGGATACCTCTTCTGCATCATCAAGTCCCGCATCATCCGTATAATAAATCACGTCGTGACTGCCATTGTGATCGACATCCAGCGGCTGGTTGATCGCAGGAATATACATTCCTGTCCAGGTCATTTTGAATAAATCACCCCGCTTCCACCTTCTCAAGTCATCAAACCGAAAACCTTCGAAAATAAGCTCTGTGGCGCGCTCCCGTCTGATTTCCAAAATGACCGGATCACTGATTTCAGGAAAATAGTTTTCGATCATATATGGATCCGCTACGGTGGGTTTTGAAGTTAATCCGCCAGTGATTCCAGCTCTTTCCCTCAGGGCCCCAATTGTCAACGCCCAATCCGCATCGGTCAGCGTCCCCAATTCAGCTTTGGCTTCGGCGTAATTCAACAACACCTCCGCAAAGCGCATCAATTGAATGGCATGGGTACTTTCCGTCTGACTATCCCCGATGGTAGCATCTACTGAAAGTTTGATTGGTTGGTAGCCTAAGCGGGCATAGCCACTGAATACAGGAAGTGCTATATTCCCTTCCCGAACATAGCCTGGATAGCGTAACGTGGCTTTCAGTCGTTCATCCCTGTTTTGAAACTCCTCATAAAAATCTTCGTACTCCCACCCTTCCCGCTGGGTATAAGGGGTTCCATCCTTCTGTAAATACGTGCTCACAAAAGTACGAATCAAATTCAACCCAGTTCCATATGTCTCTGAAGTCCAGCGCCAATTCGCATTGTGCTTTACTCCGAGAGAAGCATCTGAAGCAAGCGCCAGCAGGGTCTCTGAGGTGGGTGGAATATCGCTGGTAAACAATTCCCGGTAATTGTCATGAAGCGATTTGCCCGATTCTTCAATCACCACCGAAGCTGCATCCACTGCCCTTTCCAGCCAGGTATCGGCGGAAGTAGCCAGGCTCAAATTATGATATTTCCGGAATGTGCCTTCAAACAATGCCACGCGGGAAGCAAATGCATAGGCGACCCATTTGGTCACTAACGAACTTTGTACCGCGTCCTCAGAACGGGAAATATTTTCTGCAGCATACATTATATCTTCATAGACTTTCTCCATGACCAATTCCCGCGAATCGCGTGTACCATACAGGATCTCTTCCTCGCTTGGATCCAGAGGATGATCAACCCAGGGGACATCTCCGAACCGACGCACTTTCTCATAATAAAACCAGGCACGAAAAAACCGGGCCAAACCGGTATAATTATTCCGGACAGCTTCGGGGATCGACGGATCCACATTATTCTCAATGAAATAATTCACATTTCTCAAGGCTGACCACGACCAGCCGGAGGAGTTGTTCTCACTATATGAATTTCGTAAAACAAAACCACCGAGGGAATTCGTCGCACCGTAATCCACCAGATTTTGCTCCACAATCGCCTGGTTTGTAGCACTGGGCAACATATCGTAAAAAGAAATGGAATAAGCCTTCAGACCTTCCTCGGATCCGAAAATGGCATTTTTATCTGTGGAAGTAACAGGTGTTTCATCCAGTTCACAACTGACCGTCAGCCACCCTAAAAAAATGAGTACAGTTATAAATATTAAATTTTTCATAGTATCCAGTTTTCTAACATTAATAAGTGAGGGTAATTCCAATTGAGAAAGACTTCAGCAAGGGATATCCATTGCCCGCTCCCTGATTGTAATTCCTGTTGAGATCAGAATCTGACGTTCCGATGGCAGAGGAAACATCCATAAAATTCTTTGTGACCTTGTAAAGCGGAGACCAGCTAGCCAGATTTTCTCCGGTGACATAAATTCTGGCATTGCTCAAACCAATTCTACTCGTCACAGTACCGGGAAGGGAATAGCCCAATTGTAGATTTTTCAATCGTAGATAGGAAACCCGCTGGAGGTACCGATCATTGGGAACATGGTTCGAATATCCCAGTGCCCCATTATACTGTGCATACCGTGGTAAATAGGCATCCCTTCGGTCTTCGGTCCAGAAGTTGTTCAAATGCCAGGCTGGCATCTGGTTGTATCCTCTATTGTACTGGCCCCAGAAAGCGGATTCTTTTCCCGGATACCAATCCTGTTGGCCTACACCATGTAGAAAGGCTGAGAAAAAAAGACCATTCCAATCCGCGCTCAATTTGAAGCTGTATTGGTAACGAGGTTCTGTATTACCGATAATGGTGAGATCGCCAGGATTATCCACCGTTTGTTCACCCTTTGTAATCATATTGTCCGGACTGCCGTCCAGATTCGTTATGCGAAGATCCCCAGCCCGCCATACAGCATCCGCTGAAGAACGGAATATCGTATTGATATACTCGCCAGGCTCAGGATCTTCCTGGAACAATCCATCCGTCCGGAAGCCCCACAACTCTCCAATGGTCTGACCATTGTAGTAATCCGACAATTTTTTGGTCGGGTTGTTGTAATTGTCTATGGTAGAAACATAATCAAACATCGAGCCTCTCAATTCATAATTAAAAGGCCTGTTGGCCACGGACCATTCATCGCGCCATGTAAGGGTCAATTCAAATCCTATGGTGGTCATATCTGCAAAGTTACCTTTGGGCGAGGTAGCTCCGAAAATTTCTGGCAGTGTCGGTCCGGCAACGTACATATCGGTGGTTTTCCGCACATAGTAATCACCGTTGAAGCGCAATTTGCCTTTTATCAATCCCATATCCAGACCAAAGTCCAGGGTCGTTGCTTTCTCCCAGGTCAGACCGGTTGGAATGGGTGCGGGAGCACCCGTTCGCTTATTCAATTCTCCATCCAGTACTCTTCCGGAATTACCAATGCTTAAAAGCTCCAGGAATTGATAAGGTGAAATATTACCATTACCCAGGGAACCATAAGACGCGCGTAATTTTATATCGGAAACGACATTGTCCTGTGCATTCCAAAAAGGCTCTTCAGTAATCCTCCATCCTGCTGATACAGACGGAAAAAAGCCCCATTGCTGCTCCACAGGAAATCGGGATGACCCGTCATACCGGCCATTCACTTCCAGAAGATACCGGTCCATGTACCCGTAATTCACCCTGAAAAAGGCTCCGGCCGTTTTCCATCTGGTGACACTGGCCCCGGGGGTAATAGAGGTACCAGTTGCCAGTTGCACACTCTCTGCACTTTCGAGCAATAATTGATTCCGCTGGATACTGTTGGCTTTGTAGTTGGAGGTTTCATAATTCCAACCTCCCATGGTTTTCAAATAATGCCGGCCACCGAAAGTATTTTCATATTCACCGTATATATTGGAAGCTGTGTACATGGTATATCCCAGCCATTCATAAATCACCCCGTTAGCATCTCCCAGATAGGAAGGGGTTTCTTTTTCTGCATTCTGGAAATAGGGTACTTTCACCCGCTTCCAGAAATAATCCCGGTCATTGAAACGGAAGGTGTAATCTCCTTTTATTCTGAATTTATTGTCAAAAAATGAGGTGCTGATTCCAACGGTGTTGCGGAACAAATTCTGCTTGTTGTATTGATAGTTATTGCCATCAATAAAACCACCCAGGGTACCTGCCCCACCACGTGTATACGAACCGTCAGGATTGTAGATCGGCATCGTAGGGAACGCGTTCACTTCAATATACCGGTTGATATTGGCTGAACGACCCTGGGATGAAAATGGCATATGGTAATTGTTCCGGGAATACTCCAGATTGTTTGAAATTTTCAACCATTCTGCAGCCTGCAGGGATCCTTTGGCGCGTAGGTTATAGGACCGGTAAGTATCTGGATTGTAATCATACATTCCTCCAAAATCATATAACCGTCCGGAAACATAAAAATCAGCTTTCTGATTCCCTCCGGACAATGTTAGATTGTGGTCCTGTGCCAGTGTTCTATCTTTAAAAAGCATACCCAGCCAATCCGTGTTGGAATAATATTCATAATTGCCGTTGGGCAGGATTTCAGTCTTGGGTCCTTCACCGGAAGCTTTCCAGGCCCGCATGCGTTCCAACCATTCGTCGCTGTAATACTGCGTATTATTGTTGATGGAAGTAGGTACGGTTCCCTGTGCATTGTAATACGATTCCCTGAAATGCTCCAACCAGGTGACACCATCCGTCACAAATTCGGGTTCTTTCGCCAGGGAATAAATGGATGCATTACCCGTATAACTTACTTTTGTTCGGCCTTTGTCCGGTTGTTTCGTCGTAATCAGTACTACTCCGAAGGATCCACGTGCCCCATAGATAGCTGCGGATGCTGCATCCTTGAGAACGCTGACACTTTCGATATCATTGGGATTCAAAAACGAAGGATTTCCTTCCACGCCATCAATGAGGACCAGTGCGTTACCACCCTGTCCGATCGAAGTCCGTCCCCGCACATTATACGAGGCGGACCTGGTTGGCTTTCCATCTTCGATATTCAAGTTTAGATTGGGGATAGCTCCCTGTAAAGCCTGGGTGGCATTGCTGGTCACCCGATTCTCAAACACTTCGCTCCCAACGGCTTCCACTGCACCGGTCAGGTTTACTTTTTTCTGCGTCCCATATCCGACCACCACGACTTCCTCCAAAGCCTGGAGATCCTCACTCAGTGATACCGCAATGGAAGTTCGACCATTGATCGGTACTTCTATGGATTGGTAGCCGATGTAAGAAAATACCAATGTCGCATTTTCATTGACATCCTCCAGCGTAAACCGCCCCTCAAAGTCGGTCGCGGTGCCTTTTGTGGTTCCTTTTACGAGGACATTTACACCGATCAGGGGCTCCCCTGCCTGGTCAGTGACCGTTCCGTTAATATTGAGAACCATCCGGTGTTTGGCCAACCGGATACCCTGTATTGACTTGTTGGGTTCCAACTGCGATAAGACCTGAGCACTTTTCGTATTCCGGTTTTCTTCCTGAACGATCAAATCATCCAGATGCTTCGCCATTTTCTTCAAAGAGGTAATACCTTCCCGGTCACTCTTGTATATAATGACAAACTTATCTTCATGAATCCGATATTGAAGCATTGTACCGGTCAGGACCTGCTCCATCACATCCTCAAGACTTTGCTCCATGGATGCCTCAAACTCCACCGTAATTTCCTGAACGAGAGATTTGTTGTAGGTGAAATACACCCCGTATTGCACACTAATCTCCTGAATGGCCTGTTCCAGGGTCATCTTGTCTCCCTCCGCTGCAAAAACCTGCGCAGGTAGAGCGCAAACAAGCCATAAAAACAACGAAGTCACAATCCATTTCGTTTTTGTAAAATTCCTTTTCATAATTCTATTTTATTGATGCTCAAATAGTTCTTTATTTTTCCTTGACGATTACTTTGTTTTCTGTGGAATCGATGATCTGAATATTCAGGGCAAGCTCCAGTGCCTCTTTTGTAAAATCCCAATCTGCATATGGTAAGCCCTGTACAACGATCACATCCCGCAACTGCCTGGGATTTTCTATCACGAATTCCTTCCCATATATATCCTCCATTTTTTCCAAAATCTGAATGCCTGTCAACTCCAAAAAAGTGAACACCCCTTCTCGCCAGGACAGCGCGGAGTCCGATGGCTGATCGCTTACCTTCCGCACCTGCTTATTCTCTGTATCGTAATGCACCAGATCCCCGGGTTCCATTTCCACCGATTGGGCATCCTGCGTTTCCAGTACGACTTTTCCTTCTTTCAAAAACACATTGGTATAATCGCGGCGGGTTTCGAGGTTAAATTCTGTGCCCAGCACATTGACATCGATGGAAGCAGTCTGCACCGTAAATCCCTTACCCTCCCAATGGGCAACGTCAAAATATCCTTCACCACTAAACTGAACGGTGCGCCGGGGCGTATCCTCGAACCCCTCCAGGAACCTCAGTTCCGAATTGGCATTGAGCACCACGGTACTGCCATCGGGCAATTCGACCGTACGGGTTTCCTGATATCCCGTGGTATGCACCACCCACTCCGGCGATTTTGACGGAAAAATGAAAAATATGGCAGCAATCAATATAAGTACTGCTGCCGCTGCAGAAATAATATACAGGTATTTCCGACGGGACATTTTGTGTGGAACAGAATGATCTGCTTTTGGCGAAATCAACTGTAACTCATGCACCGGATCCATACCTTCCAGATATTTCGGCAATGAGTTGTCAATCATACCCTCCAACCAGGGCTGGCTGACTTTATTTTTCAGCAGATCAAAAAGCTCATCGTACTCCTTCCGGGAAATTTCTCCAGATAAATACTGCTGGTATAATTTTTCAATTCTGTCTTTTGTCCTATCTTGTGCCAAAACCTTGTTTTCGTTTTTTGTAGTTATTTTCTAATATTCCGAATGTATATATAGTGGACGATCGAAAATGGGAAAGGACTAACCGGAAGTGAAAATTTTCGATATTATTTTTTAATGAAGCCTGAGAGCGTTTCATACCGGGGGAGTTCATAATTTCTATCTTCGTATTGTACTTCAAGGAATGAGACACTGATGAATTGGAAAACAAAGGTATATCAGGATTATCAGGATAAAATCTACGGATTTATTCTCTATCATATCAAAGTCGGGGAAGTCGCCCGGGATTTGACACATGATGTATTTGCCCGGTTATATGCTTCTTATGACCTGGACGAAATATCCAATGTAGATTCTGTAATCTGGACCATCACCCGCAACAGGATAGTAGACCACCACAGAAAAGTAGCCCATTCCCGCCAGTACCGCGATTACCTGTGGACCCAGATATCGTCTGCCAATCCGGTCATGGACCATATCGAATTTGAAGAAACCGACGCGCTCGTCCGGGAGGCTTTGAAAAATCTCACACCCCAACAATCCAAAATTTACAACCTGGTCCGGGAACACGATCTGTCTTACCGGGAAATCGGCCAGGAACTCCAACTATCCACCAATACGGTCAAAAACCACATGGTCGGAGCACTCCGGTCGATACGCAATTACCTAAAGGAACATCAGGAGCATATCACCATTTGGATCATCACCATACAGGCGGTATTGAGTTTGTTTTCCGGACTGTAATTCCACCTGATCCGGCGGATCAAACCCGCAGGAAAATTCTTTTCTTGTACAGGAAATAAAGGAACACCCACTCCACCAGGATAAAGGTGGCAGCGAGAACAACCGGACCATACGCCGATCCTGCTAGTTGACCCAGCCACCCAAATACGGCCATGTTCGTGTAGTTCCAGTCAATAAAGGAATCAGCCATGTAAATGAGGATGGAGTTCATACCAATGACTTTAAGTGGGAATGCCCATTTTTGGTGCCCGCGTACATCAATAATGTAATAAAAAATGGCCAGCAAAAGCAAACTGAGCCCTCCTACAAGCAATGCAAATGAACTGGTCCAAAGGTTTTTATTTATTGGAAAATCAATACTCCATATTTGGGACAATACTATTGCGATCACCCCGGCAGTAGCTATCCAAATCGCTTTTTTTTGAGGTAAAAAGGAGCTGTCCCGTAAAAAGCTCCCCGTCAGGATTCCGAGCAACCCCGTAGCAATAGCCGGAACGGTGGAAAGGATTCCCTCCGGATCGTGGATGCCTTCATACAGGGTTCCCGGTAAGATAAGTCGATCTACGTATGATGCAAAATTGCCTTCCATAGTCAGGTCTCCTGCCGGAAATCCGGGAGCAGAAGTAAATTTCAACAACAACCAATACCCGATCAGCAGAATGCAAAACCAGACAATCTGGCCGGATTTTTTAGTGTAGAGATAAATAATATTCGCAAACATATAGGCCAGTCCAATCCGCCCCAAGACACTCGCATACCGCAGCTCGGACAGCGGTTGTATCTCCAGTCCATTATTGTAAATAATCCCAAACAAAACCAGGATAAGCCCCCGTTTAACCACGTGATACAACACTTCCTGTCTGGTTTTGCCCTTACTCAGGCGGCTGTTGATGGAATAAGGCGTCGCTACCCCGGCAATAAACAGGAATAATGGGAAAATGAGGTCGTAAAGATGAAAGCCATTCCAGGCCGGGTGGGTAAACTGATCCGCCACCGCATCCCAAAAACGAGAGTCATTAGCTGCTGCCAATCGGTGGAAAAACCGGTCCAGTCCGATAATCATCAACATGTCCAGACCCCGTAAGGCATCCAGTGAATGTAATCGCTGACTGATGGCTACCCGTACAGTTTTGGAATTGGAGTCGGAAGTTGTCACGTCTATCGGAATGTGGGTCTGGCTCATTATGGGACTAGAAATTGAAAGTAAGGAGTATTAATACTAAACTATCCCAATTTTAAGGTAATCTTCTTAATATTTGTCGTTTTTTGACGTTAAATTTTCTTAATACATAGAAAATTATCTCCGTTAAAGGTGACCAACTATTATACCAGCGAAGAAATCCTGGTGGATATTACCTTCCGGGTAAACTCAGATCTGAACGGTACCAATTACGAAACTACTACAATGACCATGCCTTGTCCACCTCGCTAACTGGCAAATCTCCTATATATTCACCAGGAACCGGATCATACCCCAGCACCTGTTCTCCGATGATTTCCGAACTGAAATAACCGGAAAAGGTCAACTCCTTCAGTTGTCGGAAGATCGGGCGGCCGTCCCCCGAATGATTACGGGCTTCTTCCACCAGTTCGTCCATCAGTTCGGTCTGTTCGGCTTCTGACAATTTTTCATATGGGTTACCAAACCGATTCTGGGCCTGGTCATTGATGCGGGCTATACCAGCGCGAAAATCTTCCTGATCCTCCCCACTCCAGAAATGTCCGACCATATCGTCGATGTATTCGGGCACACCCACTTCGGAAGCCGACGGCGTATTCGTTTTGGGTAAAATGGTGTCGGTCAGTGCAGAGACAGTGTGGGCTTCATCAGCATTGAGCCACTGAGGTTGCCAGTTGAGTTGCTTCTCGGCTTTACACCCCTGCATCAATCCGGCCAAAGTGCCCGAGGTAAGCGCTGCGCCCATGATCACCGTGGTTCTTTTTATGGCAGTACGTCGATCCATGTTTCGTTGGTTTTTATAGATTTTGGCGATTAAGTTCTTTGACGGCGTGATCACACGCGCGGGCCGTCAGTGCCATGTAAGTAATGGACGGATTCTGGCACCCGGCCGAGGTCATGCAAGCACCATCCGTCACGAAAACATTTGGGACGTCGTGGATTTGATTCCATTTGTTGAGGATGCTCGTTTTCGGATCACGTCCCATCCGAGCTGTGCCCATTTCATGAATGCCCTGGCCGGGATAGGACATGGTATCATTGAGCCGCACGTCCTCCAGCCCGACCCGTTCGAGCATTTCGGGCAATTGTTCGCGCATGTCCTGTCGCATATTCAATTCATTTTCCTTCCATTCCGCATCAAATCGCAGCAACGGAATCCCCCACTGATCCGTTTCATTGGGATCCTGATACACCCGGTTGTCCTCGTACGGCAGGCATTCTCCGAAAGCGATCATCCCGAAATTCCAGGGTCCGCCGGGTTCAAACAATTCCTCCTTCCCTTTTTTCCCATAGGTCAGCTCAGCGATATTCTGCTGCCAGGCTGCACCCCGTCCGCCCCCGCCCTGAAGCCCATACCCCCGGGTAAAATCTTTCATCCGGGTTTTTTCATCTACGTTGCGAAACCTTGGCATATAGGTTCCTCCCGGTCTGCGGCCTTTGTAATAATAGTCTTCCAGTCCCGGCACGGTTCCCGATGCCCGGATCATAAAATGGTGGTCCATCAGATTGCGTCCCAGCATATCGTTCGTGTTGCCCAGGCCCTCCGGGAATACCGACGATTTGGAATTCATCAGGATCTGAGTACTTCCCAGGCAGGAGGCCGTCACAAAAATAATCCTTGCATTGAAGACGATTTCCTCTTTTGACTCGGCGTCGATCACCCGGACACCGGAAGCCTTGCCCGATGCTTCATCATAAATGACCGAATGGGCGATGCTAAATGGCCGGATGGTCATATTCCCGGTCCGTTCCGCATCGGGAATGGTCGAAGATACCGATGAAAAATAACCGCCATAGGGGCAACCCCGGATGCACCGGTTGCGGTACTGGCACACCCCCCGGTCTTTGGGTTCGGAGAGGTTGGCTATCCGGGCATTGGTGATGATGCGATCATCGTATTCTTCCTTGATTCTGTCGCGGACGTATTCTTCTGCCACATTGAGTTCCATGGGTCTGATAAACTGGCCGTCGGGCAAATGCTTGAGACCTTCTTTCCGACCCGAAATACCCACGTAAGTCTCTACATAATCGTACCACGGGGCGATTTCATTGTACCGGATGGGCCAGTCGATGGCCACACCTTCCCGCAGATTGGCCTCAAAATCGAGATCGCTCAGCCGGTAGCATTGCCGTCCCCACATAATAGAACGTCCACCCACATGATAACCCCTCATCCAGTCGAATCGTTTGTCTTCAAGATAAGGGTGTTCCGGATCTTTGACAAACCAATGTTTCGATTCCTGCCGGATGGTGTATCCCGTCCGGCTCTGCTTGGGGTAATCCTTCTCAATTTCTTCCGGTAGTACCCGTCCACGGTGTTCCATATCCCATGGATCAAGATTGGCCGTGGGATAATCACCGTGTTTCACCATACGGCCGCGTTCGAGTACCAGGGTATTGAGCCCCTTTTCGGACAGTTCTTTGGCCGCCCAGCCCCCGCTGATTCCGGAGCCGATCACGATGGCGTCGTAGGTGTTAGCCTGATTGTTTTGTGCGATATTAAACATCTGATATCATTTTGGAATCGGTTAATATACTCCAAATATGTCAAAAGTGAAAAATTTTTTAAGCAAAACAAATGTACGCGCCTGGGTGCTACGCGCGTTTGGGGCAATGGCAGAAGGAAGCTGAAGAAGAGGAAGTGGGCAAAGTGCCTTTACGCTGAATGGTCTGCGGATGTTGTGCGGAATTTGTACTCGCCCAGGGAATAGTTCATTTAACTGTGTCTGGTTTTAAAATAATTAGATAAAGTTGCTTTTTTCTTCTGAGTTTAAAATATTCTAAAAAAAATTTGGAGCCCTCAAGCTCAAAAAAATTTTTTTGAATAAAATTTATTACCCCACTCTGTCGAAGTAAAGCTCCATCCTTTCCCTTTGGATTGATTTCCAGCCAATGCCTGACGATGCCACGATTTTTCATTGTGCATCAGTTATAGATAAATCTGTTGGGGGAGGCAGGAACTCCCCCGCCCCCAGTGAATCCGGGCCAGACGGTCTCCCAAACGGCCGCAGGTCCCAAACTCTCGTTCACTGCGCTCACGAGACCAAACGCGCGAAGCGCCCAAACACCCTCTTACATATCTTAATAATCTTATGTGCAAATTTCTGACCATCAGGAGAATCATCTTTTTTTTCAAAAAATAAGGTAATTATTGGTTAATTTAACATAATCATCCTCTAAATTTACCAGATGACTTATAAAACCACATCCTTAACTTCTGCCGAAAAATATTTGGATCCCAACCCGGACGCCGTCAAATCTGTTGTTTGAATGACCTCTATTTGCTGTGCCAGTTGTTCTTTCAGTGTATCGAGGAGATTATCCAGATGATGTCGTGGCTGGTCCGGTTCTAAAAAAGGGGCGGTTTTGGATTTTTCATTACCGCGAAAAATACCCTGAATTACCTTTACCTGTTCATCATATGGCCGGTCAGTTTCCGTGGATTTTCCGTGTAACAGCCCCTTCAAAATACCATTTTTGGACTTTATGATGTGATCTGCAACTTGCCCGGCTGTCCAACTGCCTTCGATCGGCGCCCTGTTTAGCTGCGCTTCGTCGAACTGCGAAAGGGCTTTATTGAAGTTTGTGTGGACATGTCCAAAATCGTTGATGAGTTCCTGCTTGATATGATTCATATGTATTCTAATTTGATTTGCTTCCGCCGGATCACTGTGAAGTGCCCCCTTTTGAATCCTTATTGCGATTGCTCTCTGGCGAAATTTTGTCAATAAGAGTCGAATATATAAAATTTGACTGGTCCCGAATATTAATTCTCCTGGCGATCCATTCGAAGGGCACTTTCTTATTGTTTCCCCTACCGGTGTGGTGGGAAATGCGGGGTTACCGGTTAAACTGTTCTTGTGAGAGCTCTCCGTTCACCACCGCTCCGGTCAGATTGCCGCTATAGACTGCATTGGCTATGGAACGCATCATATTGGAATTGTCACCACAGGCATAGATTCCCTGGGCGGTGGTCATTTGGAAATCATTGACCTCAATATAGCCGTGTTCGGTCAATTCACAACCAAGCGAAACTGGTATGTCAGAATGCTGTACAAATGGGATCGCTGCATACACCGCATCAAAGGCGATTCGGGAGCGATCCTCAAGCACCACATTTTCCAGATGCCCGTTGGTGTGTTCAAATTCAGAGATTCCGTTCTCTATCACCTTGATGCGGTGTTTGTCCAATAAGTCCCGTTGTTCCGATGTGAAATCAGCCATCCCATTGGTCAAAACTGTAATGCGATCTGTGAGATTACGAACCAGGGAGGCCAGGTGGATTGCTTTGGCTCCGTTGGCCAGGATCCCCGTGTTTTGATCGCGATATTCATAACCGTGGCAGTAGGGGCAATGTATAATGGAGATGCCCCAGGATTCTTTGAACCCTTTTATATCGGGCATTGCGTCCTTTATCCCGGTTGCAAAGATCAATTTCTGGGCGGTGTATTGATCGTTGGCATCCGTGGTGACCACAAATCCATTTGCGGTTTTTGTTCCACCGGTGGCAAGGCCTTGATGGAATTGTACGGTTTCATATTCCAGTACCTGTTGCCTGGCAATCGATGAAATTTCATTTGGTGTTTTTCCATCCTGGGTCAGGAAGTTATGGGAATGAGGGGTCTGCCTGTTACAGGGATCTCCGCTGTCAATGATCAAAACCCGGCGCAATGACCGTCCCAGTGCCAAAGCAGCAGAAAGTCCCGCGTAATTTCCCCCAATAATGATGACTTCAAAATCTGTGGTTCCTGCCATTGAATGCTATTTTGGTTATAAAGAATATTCTGGTCTACCCAAGGTATTAGCAGCAAATGTAAGTATAAATTTCATTAATGCAACATAGTCGCAATATATTAATGCAAATTTGTCGCAATAGTATTTATTGACTACCTTTGTCGCATTATGAAAAGAAGAAATACGGCCACTCAGGCGGCAGTTTTGTCGGTACTGACACGCAGGAGGAGGGCAATGAGCCAGGATGCCATATTACATCAATTGGATGTGGACGTGAACCGGGCGACCGTTTACCGGATCCTGAACCGGTTCTGCGAAGATGAAATAGTCCACAGGATCGTAGCGGATGACGGTAAACAGTATTTTGCGGTCTGTGGGAAGGGAGATGAGGCCACTGTACCGCAGGATCATTTTCATTTTCGCTGTACCCGGTGTGAAACCATTGAGTGTCTTCCTTCCACGGTTCATTATTCCCTTCCCGAGGGATACGAGGTAGAAAATTTGAATTGTGTATTGGTGGGGGTTTGTAAGGATTGCTCGTAGGAGGGGTTTTAGGTTTGACAATCTTATAGCAATGGTATGTATTTATGATAAATAGTTCTCTCACCAAGAGTGCCTGATATGAGGTATCTTCCTAAAGTTTGTCAAACCTTGGATTCTATTGCTTTTAACCATTTACCGCTAAATATTCCTGTTACTTGCTGCCAGGTTTGACAATCTTATAGCAATGGTATATATTTATGATAAATGATTCTCTCACCAGGAATGCATTGCATAGGGTATCTTCCTAAAGTTTGTCAAACCTTGGATTCTATTGCTTTTAACCATTTACCGCTAAATATTCCTGTTGCCTCCTATGCAGTTGGCATTGCCCCCAGAAAATTCATGAAATATTACGTCCAAAGGGCTGACAATTACGAAAAATAGAATTTATGATATGCCTCAAAAACTGATAAATTTATATGGGTGGATTTGTCAAGTAAAAGTTGATATCGTACTATTTTGCCAATATTAAAATAATTTCAATTGAGATTCTTTCTTTGGATAAAACGTGCCTATTATCATAAATGGATTATGGGAAACGTAATGATTCTTCTGAGTTGTTCCTAAGTAAAAATATAGATCTTTGGTCATCGCAAAGTCATCAAAATATTTTTTACGTACATCTTCTATAGCCCTTTGTTCATTTCCTTCGTGTCGGGTCAGACAATTCCAAAAAAGTTGACCAGTTTCCCAATCTTCAATCATCATATTACTTTCTCTTCCCTGATTGTCTCTATAACGAAACTTGAATTTATAAGGTAGTTTTCGTACTACTTCGAATCTTCCTTTTTTATCTGTTTCAAAAAGATTCAATTGAGCAAGTGCAGAAAGTTTTTTTCGGCTCCATTCCCTCGCCACCTGTTCTGCATAAAAATCCAGGATGTCTGTAGGTTTAAAAACAGCTAAAGATGTACCGATACTTCAATTAATTCAGATAAATTATAACTAATTTTTCCTAAACAAAATTTTTTTTTCCGCCCAATTCTGGGAAGTACCAATATGACCTACAACTTTAATTTCAGTGTCTAATGATTTAGGACGGTAACTTTCAGGTCGAAAATCGGATCTATTTTTTACCAGATCCAATTCTATCCAGTCATACTTTTTATATTGCTCAGCACATGCGCGTTTGCGATAAGGCACCGGATAAATTCGAATCCAGGTCCCATCTTCAAGAAAACCTGCGGTACAGACCAATTCATCATACTTTTCGGATATGGTAGGATAAGTTTTTACAGTGATAAGAACTTTTGTCAGGGCCATCTTACAGGTGTTCTATTTCATAATCAAAATCAGATGATTTTCGAATCGAATTTGCTAAATGTGTTCTGTGGCATTGGCAAGACTCTGCTTCAAAACAGGTTAATGCGATACGGTTATACTTCCTGAGCAATTCCAA